>JAHFBY010000043.1 GCA_023249835.1 Elusimicrobiota bacterium
CAAACTCCAATTTTAATCCTGTATTCGTTGGGACCAATCCATCCACTTCTGTATTTAGTTCTACAAAGAGTTTAAGTGTTGGAGTAGTATATTATTGGCATGTACGAGCATTTGATGGTGAAACATATACGACATGGACTGATCCATGGGCATTTACCTTAGATTCGATATCTCCTAACGATCAGGGAGTTGAATCAATCAATTCCTATATTTCTTCTATTGAGGTTGTTCTCAAAACCGCTTCTGATTTAAATAGTGGATTACATTCCCAACCCTACTGGACTGAAATGTCTTCATCTCCGCAATTTTTATGGATCAGCACCAGTTCAAGTTGGCAATCTTCAACAACTTGGGTGGCTACGGGTTTGGAACCGGGAATAACTTACTACGCGCGTACCAAAGCGCGGGATGCTGCAAATAATGAGACTGTTTGGACCGATACCACCGCAGTTCAAACTTTGTTGCCTAACGTTCAGAGTTTGATGGTTTCATTATTAGCCGGAACTTCTATTCAGTTGAGTTGGACGCGAGGGTTAAATGGTCTGGATGCGAATTATCGGGCTGAAGTTTCAACTTCCTTGGATTTCGTTCCGACTTTGAGTTCAGTAACTTATCGGACTGAGGCTTGGCTAACTTCTTTGGCCTTGAATCAAACGTATTATTATCGGGTGGTTCCGGAATTGTGGAGCGGATATGACCAAGTCTATGTTTCCTCACTGAGCGTAACGCGCGCGGCGGAACCAATTGCAAATGATTATGGATCCATTAGTAAAAATAGCATACAGACGCGTTGGAGTTCAAATGGAAGTCCTGCGGGGACAAATTATTTTGTGGAGTTGTCCACGGATAGCTTTTTAACCGTTTTGCCAAGCGCTTGGCAAACAAGTACAAGCTTTTCTTTTACCGGGTTGTTAGCCAACACAACTTATTATGGGCGCGTTAAAGCGCGGAACTATGCTTTGGTAGAAACAGAGTTCGTGAGTTTGGGGTCCACCGCCACATTGACGGCTGCGCCCGGGGCGCCGGTAGTAATGAGCGGGTACTATGAGTCAGAGGCCAGCGTTGGATATTATACGCGGGTGTTTCCATTTTATGGAACTAACCAGCCAATGACTCAACTTGCAATTCAGGAAACAGCAGGCGGGGAATATTTGCAAGGGGACGGAAGCACCAACGCGCAAGCAGTTTGGAAAACGAAAACAGAGTGGGAAAGCAGTACGCTGGTTAACGCGCATGTGAACCGTTTTTCGAATCAGAATTACTCTTATAGAGTTAAGTCAAGAAACTTTGGGAACCTGGAAGACATCAGTTTTAGCGCGTCCGCATCAATCAAAACGCCGCCGTCAGCGCCCGGGATAAGCGTTGCCGAAATAAACCATAGCGGGTTGCAAGTGAACGTTGCGAACGTAGATGGGGCAGAAAAATATTACGTGTATGCTGCCACTTGGTCTGGGCCGGTTAAGGACTTTGTGCAGATTGCCACTATTTCTGCACTTACCTTTACGGAAGATGTTGATGGCGGAACGCCCGAAACCCCGGCGCCTGTTTTAAAGGCGGTCACTTCCGGTCAAATGACGATCGCTTGGAACTCTGTGAACGTAACTGCAAGCGCTTTACGGTATTACCGAGTTGCGGGCGTGGATAACGCTGGACATCCCGGCAAAAAGAGCGATGCGGTGAGCGGAGCAGTGTCGCCGATTGTTAGCGATTATGGGGTGTATAAGGATAGAGTGTTTATTTCTTCCACTTCCGGTACACAGTTAGCGGTGGGGAATCTGTTGCCCAACGCATCGTACCAGTTTAGCGTAGCGGCTCGGTCAAACGAAGGGTTCGTGGGGAGCAGCGGATTCTCCGCTGTAAGTTATACGCTGGCGGAAACGCCCGGGAAACCTGCTTTTGGGTCAGTGAGCGCCAGTTCTGTGCGGGTTAAGATTACAGAAGGTAATAATCCAACCGGCACCAAATACGCGGTTTATAATGCGGAGTTTGGGCAATACTTAAGTTCGAGCGGAACGTTAAGAGGGTCCGCCGGCTTTTATACGGTTGCAGAGTATGGCGGCTCTTTAGGAGCCCTGCACTCCGGGCTTTCTACAAACTCTGCGTTTACTTATTCTGTGCAAGCGGAGAATTTTGCGGGTTTGGCCACGGAGCTAGGCGCGGTTTCAGAAGCTGCCTACACTTTGCCGGATACCCCAGTGATTAACTCTTCCTCGCACAAAACCGGAGAATGGAGCAAGAACGCCAATTTTACCGTTACCGCTACCGGGGCGGACCATTACTTCTATGCGCTGGACCCTAACTCTAACACAACGCCCTCTACCAGCGATACGCTCTGGAACGGCAACGCGACCACGCTTACGTTGAGCGAAGGGAACTGGTATTTGCATGTGTTGGGAACAAACGTGCAAAATCTTAGCGGAGGGGACGTTCACTATGGTCCCGTAAAGATCGATTTAACCGCGCCTACGGGAACAAGAGTGAGTTCGGTGGAAGCATACAGTTCATCAATCACAGTAACCTTAACCAACGCAGTAGACGTTGGCAGTGGACTGCACGCGCAAGCCTATTATGTGGAAGTTTCTAGTTCGGACCAGTTTAGTTGGGTTACTTCCAGTTCAGGATGGACCGCTAATGCCAGTTGGCAAACTGTTGGGTTAACGCATGGGACCACATACTATGCGCGGGTAAAGTCACGGGACGGAGTTGGCAACGAAAGCGGGTTTAGTGCGAGCGTAATGGCAGTAACCGAAGCGGAAAAAGCGATTTATGTGCCCGCGACGCCGGTTTTAAGTTCGGGTTATGACGAGAAGCTGGGAATGGAATATTTCGTGCGAATAGTTCCGGGTTACGGAGAAAATAATCCGCAAATGTTTTTGGCAGTGCAGGTTATGGACTCTTTAAAGTATTTGCAAGGAAACGGGAGTTTAGGGGACAATCCGGTTTGGAAAACGCGGGAACAATGGGAATCAGGGTCAATTACGAACGTGGATGGGAACAAGACAGCGTTAACGGATTATTCCTACCGCGTGTATGCCAAGAGCATAGACGGGATAGTGAACTCTACGCCGAGCGCGCTTAACACAGTGCGCACCCCTCCAACTCAGCCGGCTGCGCCTAGCGTATCCGAAGTAAACGATGACGCTCTTAAAGTTGGGATTAGCTACGTAACGGGCGGGGAAAAGTATTGGGTTTACTACGCAACCTACGCCGCAGCTCATGACTATGATTTTGTGCAAGTGGCCACCATCACCCCATCGGCAACCACGTATTTGGATAACGTCACCGGCACCGCGCCCGGCGCGCCTATAGCCGCTATTGATTCTGTAAGCGCCGGCAGCATAAGCGTGAGTTGGACCGAAACCTCCGAACCAGGAGCAAGTGAACCGCGCTATTACCGTTACTCTGCGGTAGACAATTTAGGGCAATCCGGCAAAAAGAGCGCGCTGGGGATCGGCGCGTCAAAAGTAACGCCAATAACGCAAAGAGCCGCAATAAGCGTAAACGGAACGTTTAGGAGTTCGGGAACCATCAACCCCGCAATAGTCACAAACTTAAATCCCAATACGTCCTATGATTTGGGAGTTAAGCTGATATCAAATGAAGATCAAGCAAGCGCAGAAACTAAAACGCAAGGAGTTACTTTAGCCGCTACGCCCGGAAAACCTTTTGGTTTAAATGTTACTACGTCTTCTATTCAGATTAGTTTCAGCGCAAACCATAACCCGGTCAATACGCAATATGAGATCATCAATGTGGAAAGCGGGCAATACCTGCGCTCAGAAGGGAACATACACCAGGGTTTAGCGTCTAATACAGGATACACTTACCAAGTGCGGGCAATCAATATGCAAGGCGTTAAAACCGAATTCGTTAGCTCAGATATGATCTATACGCTTGCTGGTCCCGGGACAGCAGGGGCGTCTAACGCTCGATCCATAAACTCGCTACAGTTTTCTTGGGGGTTAGGAGCCAACGCCAGTGACACGCAGTTTGTTGTGGAAGTGTCTACCGACCGCTCTTTTGGAACGATTAACCGACAAAGCGCATTGCTCAGCAGCACCTACGCAGTAGTGGCCTCTTTAGAGCCGAACACGCTCTATTGGGGCAGGGTTAAAGCCAAGAGTAAGAGCGGGACGGAAAGCGAGTATGTAGACCTTTCTTCGCAGACAACGCTTGCTCTTGCGCCTATAGTTACGCCAATAACTCCAACCAATGTTTGGCTGAACGTAAAAACAGCTTCGTTTACCGCTGAGCGGTCCGACCACTTCCATTACAAACTAAGCGCCAAAACTGAGGAAACTCTAAACAGTTCTGATCCGCAATGGGACGGATCGCTTACCGGGATCAACTTGCCAGCGGAAGGGGATTGGTATTTGCACGTGCGCGGAGACAATAGCGCGCACGAAGAGAGCGGCCAAAGTTGTACAGGTCCCATCAAGTTAGACTGGAGCGCTCCTACGCCGCCGGCGCCGGCCTTGCCCGCTGTAGGGGCAGTAATCATAAACCAAGAACCACAATTTACCTGGACTGAAAGCCAAGACAAAACTCGCGTGCTCTACACCTTAGAAATATCCACGAGCGCTGAGTTTACCGCAACTGTCGTTAACAAAATAGCTTTAAACGCCAACACCTTTACTTTGGACGGCAGCCAAAAGTTTGCGGATATGACCGCCTATTATTGGCGCACGCGCGCTTTAGACGAGGTTGGAAACATTGGCAACTACAGCGCAACCAGCCGGTTCTTTACTGACTTTGGACCGCTCGAGATCGTGGCCCGAGACACTTTTGATTTGGATAACGACGGGTTTGTGGAAGCAGCGCGCTTGTTATGCAACGTAGCGCTTTTAGACGAGTCCGTAGATCCCCGGCAGTTTATATTGAACGATGAACATAGGGCCAAGTCTTTCTTTACCGGACCCGTTGCCAATGACAACGAAATTTACCTAATCTTTGCCTCTACGTTTAGCGCGGATTCTGAGCCCTTGCTAAAGTATACAGGCAACACTTTACGTTCGGTCTCTGGGAAATTAGCCGGCGCAGAAAACCGCGGAACAGCGGTTAAAGACAAGGTGGGACCAATGATCACAGGAGTGCGCATAGCCGCTAACCTTAAACAACAAATCACAATAGTTAGCGTGCAGTTGTCTGAAACTGTGCCGGCCGGCGAAGTAACCGACGTTAACCGCTGGACGCTGGTTTCTGACGGCGGAGTTAATTTGTTGGATTATTTTGCGGGAGTGCAGTATAACCCTGCGCAGCGCATTGTGCGGTTTACCCTAACGCGCCTGTTTCCAGACTTGCAATACGTGCGGGCAAGTATGATCAATATGCACGACAGCCAAAATAACGGACGGTCGCAAAGCGCAAAAGAAAGCGGCGGCACAGCAAAACTGTTGGCGTTAAATGCCAAGGCTAAGAACGGGGGCAAATTTCCCAGCGGCGTTGCGGTAGGGGCCGGTAGTGAAGTTACCATTGCCTTTGAACAAGAAGTTAGTTCAAGTTCGCTGCAATCCAACCTTACTGTTACCCAAATTGAAGATAGCCAGGGGAACACAGTTTCTAACGCGGTTTCAGGCACAGTAGAACTCTCCAGCGCAAACACAATAGCTCGGTTTGTTCCTACGTCGCCTTTTGCCAAAGGGAGCAAGTTCCGGGTCACGGTCGGTTCGGGAGTGACCGACTCTTTTGGTTTTGAACTGGAAACCTCGGTCAGTTGGGAATTTAGAACAGTAATGGACCGCAACTCAATTTCGGTGTATAAACCGAACAACCGGCTAAGTTTAAAAGTGAGTCCAGGAACATTTTCTGAGGAAGCCGGTTTAAAAGTAATGATGGACCCGGAAAACAGCGCGGTACATACGGACAAAAAATTAATTACTCATGCGATTGAATTTGAAAGAAACAAAGCTAGGAATTCCGGCGCAAACGCTCATTACCCAATGCCGGAGATGATGTTTGAAGTGGTAGGGGAAAAAGCGGACGGGAGCGTGATCTCGGGTCAATTGAGCGGGGAAGTTACTTTGAGCATGAACTATAAAGACGCAGACGAAAACGGAATCTTAGACGGGACCAGCCCGGCGGTGAGCGTAGATAGTTTAGAGTTTTATCATTTAAATGAGTTTACCGGAGAGTTTGAGCGGGCGAGAGGAACAGTAATCGACCAGTCAGCTAAAACCGTGAGCGTGCGGGTAAACCACTTTTCAGTGTACGCCGTAATGGGCGCTATAACCCAGAGCGTAAAGACAACGACAGTGTGGCCTAACCCGTGGGATCGCCGGAAAACAGCGCAGTTAAAAATTGATAATTTGCCCGACGGAGCCGTGGTGGACATTTATATAGAGACGGGCCAAAAAGTAACGACCATCTACGCGGATAACGGGACAGGAATTGCGTATTGGGACGGAACCAACAGTTCCGGAGGGCGAGTTGCCCCGGGAATTTATTTTGTGCAGGTGATCGCGCAAGGCGATAACCAGATACATGGGTTAGAGGTGAAATAAAAATGAGGATAAAAACGTATTTAAGTTTCTTAGCCGCATGTTTAATCGTTTGTTCTTGGACCTTTAATGCGCAAGCCAAAGGATCCTCAATGGATGGCGCACAATTTTTAAATTTAACCGGCAGCGCTAAAGCCATTGCGCTGGGCGGCGCTATGACCGCGATCGGGCAAGACTTGCATGGCTTGCAATCAAACCCTGCGTCTTTAAGCGCAATGAATCGAAAAAGCGCTCTTTTTTCACAAGGACTTTTATTTGGATCCATGAAACTTTCTTATGCCTCTTATGCGCAGCCAACAGTCTACGGGGTACCGGTAGTTGAATTTTTAAATGTTTCTTACGGAGATTTTAATGGGTACAACGAAAGTCGGGAAAATAGCGGAACTTTTGCGCCCAGCAACACAACTTACGGTTTAGGGTGGGGCGCCCGGGAACAAGAGTTGTGGGGCAACAAACTGCGGTTAGGAGTAATGGCGCGTTACCTAAAATCTAACGGTAAGTCGGATTCTGCCAATGGTTTTTCATTTAGCGCGGGCAGTGTTTACCATTTTGTTAAGCATGACCCTAATATCAATGCGTCCAATGAAAACGCGCATCAAAAAGGGTTCGTTATGGGGGCTTCGATAAACCATGTCGGACCGGAATTAAAGTACGCAAATGAGACTGCCTCGCTACCCACAAACGCGCGATTGGCTTTGGGATATACGGGACAAGAGTTTAGAACGCTGAACGTGCGGGCAAACTACGCTTTAGACGGGGCGTTTCCCAAACAAGGGACGCCCCATTTGTTGGCGGGAGCGGAGTTATTTCTCTACGATTTGCTGAACTTGCAGATAGGTTATGACGGCGCAGAAAATATTTCCAACCGGTTTCGGTACGGAATAGGAATCGGCGTTTCCGCAATTCAAGTTTCTTATGCGCTATCAACCAATCCGGGGTTAGGGTCCAGCCACCGGTTCACTTTGGAACTGAGATTTGGGCAAGGGGTGTGGAACTTTGGCAAAACTTTTGGATCCGAACGGTTCGTGCATCAGAACACCCTAAACGCTTACCACTATTTGAAAAAAGGGGACACAGCCAAAGCCGCAAAATTTGCTAAACGCGCGCTCAAACGACGGCCTAACCACCAGCCGGCTATGGGCATTATCGCGGAAATTGAAAAAAAGAACCTGGCGTCCATGGCCAGCGACATCTATTACGAAGCGTTGAAAAGTTACCATTCCAACCAGTTTTCTGATGCCCACGACAAAATGCAGCAAGTTAAAGCGTTGGACCCCAAAAATCAGGACTATTCAGAACTCAACACAAAAATTGAGTCGGCTTACGCCCAAGAGTTGAAACAAAAAGCAGGGCAAATAGTGACTGAATCGTTGGACCAGTTGGAAAGCGAAGTCCAGGACTACCTTTATTTAAACCTGCCGCAGGAAGGACAACTGATCGCGGCCGCGCAAAGCGCGCGCGAGGCATTGTCTGCGGGCGACTACCAAACTGCAAATAGCGCCATTAGCCAAGCAAACAGCCTGATTACGGGTATGACGATTTCGTTGCAGGACCGCGCGCGGGAACGCGAACGGTTAATCAACGAAGAAAGGCGGCGGCAAAGTTTAAACAAAATTCAAGATACCCTTGCGCAAAAACAAGGATCGCCAAGCGCCGCAGCGCCGGACAAAGCAGGCCTGGAAACCTTTGCGCGCGCCGAAGAACACATGCAAAACGGACGGTTCGATGAAGCCATTCGCATGTTTAAAGAAGCGTTAACCAAAAACAAAAACTATGGTCCGGGAAAAGTTGCGCTGCGCAACAGCCTCAAATGTAGAGGAATTATCTATTTTAGAGCGCACGAATACAAAAAAGCGTTAACCGACTTTGAAGACGCCTATAAGCTGGACACCTCCGACTCCGTCTTGCGCAAATGGATTTCAGATCTAAAAGCAAGTCCGGTGCTTTCTGATCTTCCGTCCGGAAATTAAGGGTCTGCCCAAAACCTGACATTGAGATACACCGGGAGAATTGGTATACTCAAAAGAACAATGGATATAACACAGTTTCTGCGTCCGGAAGTGGCGCATTTTGAGCCGTACCTGCCGGGAAAATCCGCGGACCAGGTAAAAAAAAAGTTAAAGTTAAGGCGCATGGTCAGGCTTTCCGCTAATGAAAACGCGTTGGGCACTTCCGCTAAGGTGGTTCGGAGCTTGCGCCGTAACGCAACGAATTATTTCCGCTACCCGTGTGGATCCGGTACGGACTTGCGCGCAGCCTTAGCCCAATCCTGCAATGTTAGTCCATCTCAAGTTATCCTCGGTTCGGGGTCCGACGAGTTGATTGAACTTTTGGGCAAAACTTTTTTTAACCGCCAAGACGAAGTTGTTGTCTCTCAGCATGCTTTTCTGCGCTATAAAATGGCTGCGGAAATGATGGGGTCTAAAACTTTAGTCGTGCCCATGCGCGGGTTTGCGCACGACTTGACGGCCATGGCCGCGCGCGTAACGCCCAAAACTAAAGCGCTGTTTGTGGCTAACCCCAACAACCCCACCGGGACTTACGCCGCTCGCGTTGAGGTTAAAAAATTCTTTGCCGACCTTTCTGCCAAGCGGGCGTTTGATAGGCCGTTGTTGGTGGTGTTC
>JAHFBY010000374.1 GCA_023249835.1 Elusimicrobiota bacterium
TGCTGGTTTGGCTAAAGTAATTTTATCGTTCCGAAAAAGTTTTTCGATGGGGTTTGGGCCGCGGTTAAAGAAGTCCAGATACTCCGATCCGGTTCCTGAGACCTTGTTCATTTTTGGGGTGATCACGGCGTAAGCGATCTTTTTGTCCTGCAATATTTTACTGATCCCTTGAGTATGAAAACCGCCGGAGATGAGTACGGCAACTTTTGGATGCGAACTTCCTTGAGAGTTTGCGGCGCTGAGTAAGTTTTGGATCAATACCCTGTCCCGCGCGAGAGCGGCCTGGTTAAACGCCGCAAAAGGGGCAAAAATTTGACTGATCTCGGAGCTTTGCGCGCGCGGAACGGGATATGCAAGCGCCTGTAAACGGTTAGGGAGTTGAAAAATATTGTTTTGGCGCGAGTTAAACTCCTGCCATTGTTGGGGGGACAGTTCAAAACGGGTCAGTTTCTTTAATAGCGTTAAATCCAGCGAAAATTGCACGATTTCTTTTTCTTGAACGGTGGTGGCCAGGGCCAAGAACTGTTTGTCTTTTAAAGTATCCAAATCTAAGGACAACCTGTCGGGGTTAATTTGGTTGGACAACAGAACGTATTGAACATAGCGTTCCATTTGCGGCCAATTTTTTAATGAGAACCCGGCGGAGGAAAGGCATTGTTTAAAGTAGTCGTAAAATTTTTGTTCGGAGATTTGACCTTTTTGATGGGCAAAACTAAATTTCGTTAGAGCGGTTAAATCCGCATTGTTTAAGTTTTTAACAAGTTTGCCGATTAAATCTTTGCGTTGGACGTTCGCTTCTTTAAAATCAATTTCACCTTGCTTTTGCAGCGCTTTTAAGTAGATGGCGGCTTGTTCGCCGATTTCTTTTGAACTTTTGTTTCGGGTTAAATTAATAATATATTTATCTAAAGGCAGTTCACGAGAATTGTATTTGTCAACCCAGTCCATAAAGATTTCCAGTTCCGGTTTAAGGTATTGGGTTTGGGCAGTGGCCAGAGATTTTTCCAATTCGCGCAGCACCTGAGCGGCTTTTTCTTTATTTAGGGCAGCGTTTTTATAGGCATTAACGTGCCGCACATATAGTTCCGGTTCTTCCACTCCCCAGTAGGTTGCCGGCAGTTCCTGGGCGGGGTAACTCAGAGCGGCATACTCTGAACCGGAAATCATGGACTGGTTAAAGAAAAAATCGGCCGTGGATTTTAAGAGCTCTTTATCCGGGAAATGAAGGTAGGGTCCAAAGTTGAACGCGCCGTGCGCCCCTTCAATCCCAATCAAGAGCCCCGCATCGGATTTTGTTTGCATTAAATGAGTGATCAGGTCCGCGATGTTGGTTTGCACGCTTGAGTTTTCATGCGCGTCTTGAATTTGCAGAACAAAGAGGTCGTCTTTTTTCCAGCCGTGAGGAACGTTCCAGTTCCCAACCCGAGCTTTGCCTTGCGCGAGAGGGGTGATCCAATCGGGCAGCAAAGAGTCAATCGATATTTGCGTGGGGAAGGTTTGCGCGCTGTTGTTGGGTAAATTTGAAAACAGTACGCGCTCGCCTGCGGGCAGCGCGGCCATGAGTAGGCTGTTAGGGTCAGGTTCTTTGTCTTTCATTTGGTCTAAATGCTGTTTGCGTTCTGACCAAATATTGTTTTTTTCTGTTAAGGGAAGAACAGCGCCGTAAATTACGTTGACATAGGAAAATGCGAATAAAGTTATGACCGCGCAACAGCGCGTCCACCTTGGTTCGCGCGAGCTAAACCATATTTCCTTGGCGTAAAGTTTTAGGCCGGATATTTTAACCATTTTTAGAGGCGCCTCCATTTTTGGAGAAGTAGCGCGCTGGAGTGTGCAGCTAACTATAATATAAGGTAAAATTCATTAAATTTCAAGGTGTTATCCAAGAGTATTGACAATACGTGCGTTTTGTAGTACGCTTTGATTAAAGGGTTGAATATATGACAACGTTAACAGCAACTAAAGCCAGGGTTAAAATGTATCGGTTGATTGACGAAGCGGCCAGTTCGCACGCTCCAATACAGATTACAGGCAAAAGGCACAGCGCCGTTTTAATTGCGGAAGAAGATTGGCGGTCCATTCAGGAAACTCTTTATCTTCTCTCTGTCCCGGGAATGCGCGAGTCCATCCGCAAAGGGTTGAAAACTCCGGTCAGCAAATGCAGTTCTAAAGTTAAGTGGTAACCTGGCGACTTGTCTTCACAAAGGATGCCAACAAAGACGCAAAAAAAATATCGAGGTCAGGACTTCGCTCAAAAGTTGAAGCCCTATTGGACCTTTTAAGCGCCAACCCTTTCCAAAATCCTCCGCCTTACGAAAAACTCACAGGCGACCTCGCCTGCGCCTATTCCCGAAAAATCAATATCCAACATCGGTTAATCTATCAGGTTATAAAAGAAAATAGAACAGTTAAAGTCCTGCGTATGTGGACCCATTACGAGTAAACTTTATGGGTTTTTCAAGTGGGGTGAGGCTACTTTTAGTTCAGTTAACGTGTGGCTAAAGATATCGTAGGCAGGTTGGTCTAAGAGACAGAAGATGATCCTTTGGATGGAAGTGCGGTTTAAACTGTACTTTTTAGCGGTTTCCAGGCAAATTTTGGCTGCCCGTTCCATGGGAAAACCAAAGTTGCCTGTGGCAATCGCGGGCAGTGCAATGGATGAGAGGTGGTTGTTGGCCGCCAAGATCAGGCTGTTTTGCACGGCGTTCATTAGCTTTTCATCTTCGTCGCCTTCGCCCCAGAGCGGGCCAACGGTATGGATCACGTGGCGCGCTTTTAAGCGCCCGCCTTTAGTGATCACGGCTTGGCCAACTGGGCAGTATTTTATGGC
>JAHFBY010000375.1 GCA_023249835.1 Elusimicrobiota bacterium
GTTTTGTTTAGAAATAGCGGGCCTTGCGAGATTGCTTCTAAACTAAGCCTGTAGTGGCTGGATGGATGAGTTCTTGGACGCGGGTTCGATTCCCGCCACCTCCACCATATAAAAAAGAACGGATCTGCAATAGATCCGTTCTTTTTTTGTGAATGATTTTTGAGCAAAGCATTAAACCCGATAATCATCTAGACGTGAGCCCAAAGACTAACCTAAATAGTTGCCTAAATTCTACCAATTCCTGACTCTTCCCGTTTAAAGTTTATTTGAAACAGACCTTGTGCCGAGCCTCTTTTTGGCATAGAATTTAATATAGGCTATGTTAAGGTTAAGGTTAAATACAAATTGCTATCCCAATGCCAAAAATAATTGAATGGCGAGGGTATAAATTTTTCTTTTTTTCCAATGAGGGATCACCGCTTGAGCCTTGTCATATCCATGTTCGTAAAGGAGCCAGCATAGCTAAGTTTTGGATTGAGCCGGAAATAACGCTTCACTCTTCATATGAGATGACGTCTAAAGAGTTGGCCCAAATTCGGAAAGTTATTGAAAAAAATAATAAATTAATTTGGAGGAAATGGAATGAGTTTTTTAGCCAATGATATCAGTGCTTCAAAAGTTTGGTTTGACAATGAAAACCTATGGGTCATCTTGCATGATGGAAGGCAACTCTCTGTGCCATTAGCTTACTTTCCAAAGTTGTTAAAGGCAACCTCAGCGCAAAGAAGGAAATATGAGTTTAGTGGAGGCGGAACAGGCATACATTGGGATGATTTAGATGAGGACATTAGTGTTCCAGCCCTTCTAATGGGTACTGGAGACATAACTCTTTTCAAAAAAGCAATTTAAGCAGCTAATGGTTAAATTCGAGTTTGTTAGCCGTTCCGTTGCCCAGACGCGAAATTGGGTACCTCTGGCGGTGTTTACTCTGCTGGCCACAGCGTAGTAAGTTATTTTTGAACGCTCCTCTAGTGTTAAAGGTGTTTTAAGGTCATTGGGAAGTAATTCAATCAATTGGTCAATATCATGTGATTTTGGGAAATCAACCTTATGGAACAGCAGTAACGCTTTGAGATATTTTTCTATGCATTGCTGCGCATGAAAACAGACGGTATCAAAAGGACAGTTTTTAGACAGAGCTATGATTTGATTCGCTGCAATAAGATCATTTTCAGCTTTTTGAATCCACTGAACAATGATCGTGTTTTGGTCAGGCAGCTCGTTCATAGAGAGTTTTTCCTTCCTTGAGATGATCGTTCCCATTAATTCTTTGTAAACCTGTAAATCATTTGGCGTGGCAACAAAAATATCTTTTGCAATACCTATCCCGCTTAAGGCGACTCTGATCTCAATCGTTTTTCAATCAAATCAAGCGCGCTGAGAAATTTTCCGCGCTTGACTTTGGTCTGATTCGGCTCAATACTTAAGGAAGGTTCCCATTCTTCCTTGATTAATCATCTTTTGCCGAAAAGATGAAAATTAACGCTGATTTCCTTTCATTAACCGCTTCTGTCACCCTTGGTTTTTTTCTATTTTCCACCTTTGCCCCGCCGTTTGCCCAAGCTTCCATGTGGGAGGAGCGTAAAGTCCATTTACAGGAACGTCAAAATCCCAAGAAAGAAAACCTGATCGCCCAACTTCCGGCTTTGTCTTTGAACGTCTTAAATCAGTCCATTCCTAACCTTGGGCAGTTCAGCGCCAATGGTTTTGCCGTTGAAGCGGGTTCCCGGAAACCGCTTCCGCGCTTGGCCGGTTCTGCGCCCCAATGGCTTAAAAATGTGCCGGCCAGCGCTTCATTTATAAAAGAGCTTTATCTGCCGGAGGGCTGGAACCCGGCGGAGCTGATGGTGGTCCAAATCCAAGATGCGCATGACAACGTTGTGGCCCAAACCAATATCGCCCATATATTGAGGGCGTTAGTGAAGCCGGGCAGGGGCGGGAAAATGGTGGTGGGTATAGAGGGGGCGTTCGGCGCTTTTAACGTTGCGTCTTACCGCTCTTTTCCGGACCCGGTTGCGGTGGGACACGTGGCCAAGGCTCTGTTGGAACGGTCCTGGATCACGGGGCCAGAATACGCGGCTTTAACCTTGGGGCTAGACAATAATGGCCCGGCTGCCCTTTCCCCGCTTGAGCTTTGGGGAGTGGAAGATAAAGCGCATTATTTGCGGCACGTGCGCGCTTATTTACAGTCTGCCGGGGCGAAAAGCGCGGCGCAAGCGTTTGCCGCGCGCTTAAGCCAACGGCTGGATCAGGAGAAGTCAAAAATTTATAATTCCGAACTATTAAAACTGGATAAAGAAGCGAAAGATTACCGTTCGGGCCGGACCCAAATGAACGAATATTTAGGCGCTTTGGGGAACGGTGAAGATTTGGACTCAAGCCAATACCCCAACGCGGCGATGTATTGGAAAGCGATTTCTTTGGAGCGCGGTATGGATGAGAGAAAAATCGATCAAGAGCGCAGCGGGCTTTTGCGTTATTTGTCCGGCCATTTGCCGGAGTTTGAAAAAAATAACCTGGCGCAAGCGGCTCTTTCCTACCGGTTAGGGGAGGCGGGTTACGCTCAGTTTTATCGTTATTTGCAGGAGCTCTGCGGCGCTTATGGCGCGAACTTAAATTCTTGGCCGCGCTTGCGCGGATATATCGCCTATGTGGGTTTGAGCGAACGCATCAATGCCGCGGCCCTCCATGGAGAGATTTCCCGCTTGGAAAAAAACCGGTTCAATCGCTTGGCGCGCAGCGCCCAAGAGCGCGAATTGATGGCTTTGGATCGGGACGCGGAGTTGGCGTTAAACCTCCTTAGTTTTAAGCTGAGCCCGGAGCAGTGGGA
>JAHFBY010000376.1 GCA_023249835.1 Elusimicrobiota bacterium
AGGTCAAAAAGACCCAGGCCGAACGGTTCGTTAGCGGCGAGGCTAAACTTTGCGTGGCTACCGACGCCATTGGCATGGGAATGAACCTGCCCGCGGCCAAGGTTTGTTTTACAACGATCGCTAAATACGACAGCAAAAACCAGCGAACTTTGCTGCCTTCTGAAGCTCGCCAAATCGCTGGGCGTGCAGGCCGTTTTGGAATCAAAGAGTCCGGGGAAGTGGGCGCGTTAACGCACGAACATTTAAAAATTCTTACCAACCTCTTAGCCGTTGAGCCTCCGGCTTTGGAGTACGCGCGGGTTTCGGTTGAACTTTCCGATTTAAAAAACCTAAAAGGTCCGCTGGTGGACCGCTTGGAGTTTTGGGAAAAATATTTGGCTGTGCCGGAAGATTTAAAAGACGTTATCTTACCTGCGGATATTGAAGAGCAAAAGAGTTTGGCCCGATTCATCAAAGAAGAGGATTTGCATCACATGGGACTTGAAACGGTTTTAACTCTGATCAAGGCCCCAGCCAGCCGTAAGACTTTAGGCTATTGGTGCGCCTGCGTGCGCGCGCTGTTGGATAAAAAACCTCTGCCCGTGCCCGTGCTGCATTCAACCGCAGATCTCTTTAACGGAGATACATTGCTTAAGGCCGAGCTCGTAGTGGAACAGTGCGACATTTATATGTGGCTTTCCCACCGTCTGGAATCGCAAGGTTATACTGTTGAGCAAGAGGCTGTTCTACAATATAAGTGGCAACTCATCGAAAAAATTGACGTCACGCTTTGTTCCGCCTGCAACCTCCAGCAGACCTGCAGCAAATGCCATCGTAAACTCCCGGTGTTACACACCTATAGCGTTTGCGACCACTGCTTCCGCGGCGGCCGCAAAAACTTTTTCTCTAAACCCGTCCACAAAAAATTCCGGCTCCCTTGACCCGCATGTCCTAGCCACTCCGGGGACAGTGTGTTACGACCAACATACACTATGCGGGTCTTCACGGATTAGTGTGGCTAAATTCCATAAATTGTAGGGGCGAGGCATGCCTCGCCCCTACGGAAATATCTTTCCCCAATTCTACAATCTTCATTGCACATTTAATTAGTATAATATATGCTTTATAAAAGGGCGATTAATCTAAAGACATGTTTATACGGTGGCTATCAGATCGGTTAGTTAAATCTCTCAAGAAACCCTACGTGCATATTCTCTTTGGCGCTAGGCAGACCGGCAAGTCTACTTTGTTGGGGAGCTTGGTTTCCTCTCAGGCGTTGCGCTTTAACCTCATGGATCCGGTTGAACGTTCCCGTCTTTTGGCGAATTTGGAGATTTTTTCTTCGGCATGCCGTGTCTTGCCGAAATCTTCTGAGGCGCATGTGGTTTTTGTGGATGAAGCCCAAGCTGTTCCGGAAATTTTCGATGCTGTTCAGGTCCTCTATGATGAGGATAAGTCACGCTGGCGATTTGTTTTATGCGGCAGTTCGGCGCGGAAACTGCGCCGAATTGGGGCTAACCTTTTACCTGGGCGCAGTTTTTTACATGAGATGCACCCCTTAACATTGATAGAAAGGCCTGACGCTAGAATCGTTAACGATTTAGACCGTCTCTTGCCTTTGCCGTTGAGAAAAGAGTCCGGCGAAACTTTTCCGGAAGCAAGTTTAGAAGAGCGCCTGGCTTTTGGAGATCTTCCGGGCGTGGTTTTGGCTGAGAGTGAAGATAAGCCCGAAATTCTTAAAGCTTATTCCGACATTCACTTGGAAGAAGAAATTCGCCGTGAAGCGCTGGTTCGCGATTGGGGAGCCTTTGTGCGTTTTTTAAAATTGGCTTCCGCCGAATCCGGACAAATTCTCAATTACTCTGCGATTGCTCAAGAGGCCGGCGTGTCTTTGCCTACGGTTAAGGGTTATTATCAATTGCTGGAAGATATGTTCGTTGGAGTTCGTGTCCCGGCCTATTCGCAGAGTCCAAGAAAAAACATATTATCCACTCCAAAATTTCTTATTTTTGATCTGGGAGTGCGACATGCTGCTGCCGGACTCACTCCCTCTTTAGACGTTGTCAGGTCTGATCCTGGGCGCTATTTTGAGCAGTGGGTAGGACTGGAACTTTGGCGGCGGTTGCGCTATTTAAGCCGAGGATGTCTGTATCATCAGCGCAGCAAGGACGGCGTTGAAGTCGATTATATTGTAGAGTACGAGGGCCGTTTGATTCCGATCGAGGTTAAATGGACGGAACGGCCATCTCTTTCCGATGCGCGCCATTTGCGAACCTTTCTAAATGAAAACCAAAAACAATCCCCTAAAGGTTACGTCGTTTGCAGAACTCCAAGGCGCTTAGCTCTCTCTGAGCAAATCACCGCTATTCCATGGTGGTCTTTATGATAGAGGAGCCCTAACGCTGGAAAGAACTGTTACATTTTGTTTACAAAATTGTAAAGATTAGTTTAGTCGTCTCCTACTACACTTGGCTTGAAGATCAAATTTTAACGGGAGGCGTTATGAAAAAAATTGAAAGAGTGTTCGCGGGCGTTTTGGCAATATTGATTTTTGTAAGCGTCAATTTGGTTGCTTCGGAAACGTTCCTGCCGATCCACGTGCAAAGTTTGGAGCTTTCCCGCTATGACCAGGATCAAGGCTATATCGTTACTAAAAACTATTTGCAGTTTCCGGTTTGTGACGTTGTCGGTTCTGACCCTGATTTTTTATTCAGACCTGAAAATTCAACACGTATTCTTTATAGGACTTATGGCGAAGATTTATCTCAAACCGATCCCAGCCAGACTGTTTGGGTCACCTATGCGGTTAAGGGCAGCTATGAACAGGTCTATAACCGCCTTAAAGCAGAT
>JAHFBY010000377.1 GCA_023249835.1 Elusimicrobiota bacterium
ATTGCCTTTTTAATGGCCTGGTCCATTTGGATTCAAGCGCCATTAGAAGAAATTGCCAATTTGAACGTGACCCCAAACCCAGCTAAAGCGCCCTGGTATTTCTTAGGGCTACAGGAACTGCTGGTTTACTTTGACCCCTGGATTGCCGGAGTTCTTTTTCCCACTTTAATTGTAATTGGCTTAATGATCATTCCTTACATTGACACCAACCCGGAAGGTATTGGTTACTATTCCATAAAAGAACGGCCGTTTGCCAATACTTTTTTCATTTTTGGCGTAACAGTTTGGTTTGTTTTAATCGTGATCGGCACCTATTTTCGCGGGCCCAACTGGGGCTGGTATTGGCCGTGGGAAAATTGGCTCACCCACAAAGCTCCCCCGCCTCCCAGTTGGAACATTCCTAACCTCATCGGGATAATTTTATTGGGCGGATATTTTTTCTTGGGGACATTCTTGCCCCGTTTCTTTATGCAGGAAATTAATTTTAAAAAATGGCATTGGATCGGGTTGGGTGCATTTGCGCTTTTTGCCGTTGTTGTAAAATTTGCAGCCAGCGATATCCTCATGCGCAAAACCGGAATTCCCATTGACTGGACTCAATGTCTCTGGATTATCTTTTCCTTAGAACTCTTATATGTATTAGGGTTCTTGGTCCCACAACGATATATCCGTTCAGTGGCTATGCCGCAATATATAATTGCCATGGCTTTTTTGCTCATGACTATCGGCACTATGCTTAAAATAGGGTTGCGCTTAGGATTTAACGTTAAATACATTTTTTCGCTTAAACAGTTCGGATTTAATATTTAAAGGATCTGCCAAACATTAATGAAGTTTAAAGAGTTTTTCTTTACCAAACTATTTTCCTTGCGCAACCTGTTTTTCCTGAGCAACTTTATTGTTCTAGGATTATTTTTATTTTTAATAACCAAAGATTATTTCCGGGAATGGAAACCTTATCAGAAGGAATATAACCGGTTGGATTTACAGAGAGTGGAAAAACTAATCGCCCAAGGCGGTCCCGAAACTAAAGAAGCGCTGCAAGATGAGTTAAAGCGAATAAAGTCCCGGCCTTTAGAAATAAAGCAGGTCATAGCCGCTGACTTCGCTCGCGTGGACCGCTGCATCACTTGTCATTCCGCTTATGACAGCTTCATGAACCCTTCGCTAACCAGCGAATTTAAAGATTTTCCTTACGCCGCGCCTAAAAATGAGGTTCACGAAAAGCATCCTCCGGAAAAATATGGATGCACAGTTTGTCATGAAGGACAAGGATTGGCCACCAGCTTTGTCGATGCAGGGCACATGCCTAAAAGCGCAGAACAAGGCAAGGAGTGGAAAGAAAAGCATCAATGGGAAATTGTGGAATATTTTGAGCACCCCATGAACGCCGGTCCCATGGTTTATTCCTCTTGCAGCAAGTGTCACCAAGCCCATCCCAACGTGCCGGGAATGGAGTTGATCAAAAACGGAAAGAAGCTGGTGTTTGAAAACGGTTGCGTCGGCTGCCACCAAATAAATGGAGAGGGCGGGACCATTGCTCCTGATTTAGCTTTAGAAACCGCGGTGAAGCCATTGGCTCGGATTGACTTTGGACCAGCAGTGACCCAAGGTTTAATTACAAAAAATGAACGAATTTTAGAAAACTGGATCCGGTTGCACTTTGCCACCAGCCCAGCAGTGATTACTCCGGGCGATCCGCACGGAGAAATGAGTTCGGACCGCAACAACCCCCAGCCGGTTCCCCCCAGCCCGATGCCCTATTTTGGATTTAATAAAGAAGAAACCGAAGCGTTAGTGGCATACGTCATGTCTTTAAAAGCAGATACCATACCGCACAAATATCACGTCAGCGCCCCGCTTGAACCCGAACCCCAATTCGCCAACAATATTGCCCATGGCCGCTTTATTTTTCAAAAATACGGTTGCGTGAGTTGCCATGGAAAAAATGCGGACAAGGGAATTCCGGTTTACAACAAACAGGGCGGTCACGTGCCGGATTTAGTGAAGACTTTAGGTACGTTCACTCGCGAAGAACTAATTAAGAAAATTCAAACAGGAGTCAATCCGGAAGAAAAAGAAGATCCGGCAGGGCCCGCTCCAGCGATTTACATGCCTAGTTTTAAAGACCGCATTAAAGGCAAGGATATGGACGATTTAGTCAGCTATTTGCAAAGCATTGCAGAACGCATTGATACTTGGTAAGGAGGAGTTGATCAAATGTCTCGACATCATATTAAATACGCCATTTTAATCAGTGGAATATTTCTAGCCGTTTTAAATGGGTTTGTTCCACACGCTCACGTTGCCCAAGCGCCTAAATCTGCCGCTGAACTGGAAAAAGAAAAGGCTCTAAAGAACCCTTATCCCAATGACTTTGGCCCGGAGTCGGTGGACGTCTCCAAGTATTCTGCTAACGCTAAAGCCGGATATGCCCTTTTAAAACAAAAATGCACGGTTTGTCATACGGCGTCTCGACCGCTCAATTCCCAGTTCGTTCAGTTGAACGAAGCAGAAATAGCAACGGAAAAAAAGAGCCGTCCCGAAGTCTTTAATAATAAACTGATTTGGCAAGTGGAAAGCCAAATTTGGCAAAGGTATGTTAAAAGAATGATGTCTAAACCCGGATGCAACATTGCCAATCAGGACGGCAAAAAGATTTTTGAATTCTTAGTTGAAGACTCTAAAGCCAGAAAAACCGGCGCTCAAGCCGCAAAATGGCAGGCTCATCGCCAAAAGCTCGTTTCTGATTTTAAAGAAAAACATCCGGACCACTTTAAGCAACTGTTTTCACCAAACTAATTATTTTACTCACTCCATAAATGGCAA
>JAHFBY010000044.1:0-7483 GCA_023249835.1 Elusimicrobiota bacterium
ATATTGGGATGAATCATTCCCGCGCCTTTGGCGCAGCCCCAAACCGTGACAGTTTTTCCTTGAATGCGGCTTTGCGCAACCGCGACTTTGGGCACGGTATCGGTGGTCATGATAGCGCGCACCGCGGTCTGCGCGCTGGCATTAGGTGCAAGCGCTCGGGCTTGCGCGGCTAAAGTTTTAATCCCGCGCAAAATCCGGTCCATGGGCAAATACTGTCCAATCACGCCTGTAGAGCAGACCAAAACCTGTTCTTCATCCACCTCCAGCGCGCGGCCGGTTTCTCGAGCCATATTTTCAGCGTCCGTTAAACCTCTTTTTCCCGTGCACGCGTTAGCGCAACCCGAGTTCACAATAATGGCTTGCGCCCAACCTTTAGCCGCATGGGCCCGACTAACCAAAACAGGCGCAGCTTTAACCAAGTTAGTAGTAAAAAGCGCGGCAACCTTAGCCGGACAATTGGAAAGAAAAAGAGCTAAATCCAGTTTGTCTTTTTTCTTGGCAATACCGCTATGCATTCCCAAGGCGCTAAAGCCCAAGGGCAGTTGTTGGTAGATATTCTCGTTCAATGAAAGGGAACCCTTAAAATAGATTTAGCGACGGCGTCTTCTTTTGGAACGGCAGTTCGGACAGCGTTTAGGCGGAGTCAAACCCCGCATTTTATAAAACTGTTGTTCGCCTGACTCAAACAAAAATTCTTTTTTGCATTCCACACACATTAATTTTTTCCCGTTTCCATCTTGCGTGAGAGTTGAACCTTCATTTTCCTGACCGGAACCTTTGCCAAATAATTTATCAATAAATGATTTAAACAACATATCCATTCTCCTTATCCATTCCGAATTGACTTGAACGGTCCTTTACAAGAGTCCAGCGCTCTCAATCCATCCGTACATGATATTCATATTCTGCACTGCCTGAGAGCTCGCGCCTTTTCCCAGGTTATCTATCGCCCCAATAGCGATAATTCTTTTAGTCCGCGGATCCGCGTGCACTCCGATATGGCAAAAGTTAGAATTTTGCACAGATCGGAGCTCTGGAAATGACCCTAATTCCATCACTTTTACGAAAGGTTCATTTTGATAGACCTCGGCGTAAATCTGATGCAAAGTTTCCGGCTGGACGGCTTTTTTCATCTTACCATAAACTGTCGTTAAAATGCCACGCGTGAGCGGCAGTAGGTGCGGCACAAAAGTAACCTGAACCTTGCCCCCGTTACTTTTTACTCGGGTCAGCTCCTGCTCAATTTCGGGCAGATGCCGATGGCCGAGCACCCCGTAAGCTAAAAAATTATCGTTTTGCTCGCAATAAAGGTAGCGCGTTTCCAGCTTTCTGCCCGCCCCGGAGACCCCGGACTTGGCATCGATCACTAAGGAGTCGGGGTCAATTAATCCCCGCTCGATCAACGGCCGCGCTGTGAGGATAGAAGCTGTGGCATAGCAGCCGGGGTTAGCCACTAGGCTAGCGCGGCTAATCTTTGCGCGGTACCGTTCAGGCAACCCGTAAACAGCCTTGGCCAATAGTTCGGGGTGGGGATGTTTCAATCCATACCATTGGGCGTAAGTATCTTTAGAGATCAACCGAAAATCAGCGGAAAGGTCCACTATTTTCACCCCGGCTTTAAGCAGGACTGCCGCGGCTTTAGCTGAACCGCCATGCGGCAAACAGAGGAAAGCCAGGTCCGTATCCCGGAACAGGCTCTTGATCTGAAACGACTCCAAAAGGATATCTGTTCTGCCGTTAAACCAACTCTGTACCTGGCCCAAAGGTTTACCGCTATAAGTCTCCGAAGTGCAATGCGCAATTTTTACGTGCGGGTGGCGGATTAAAAGCTTTACCAGTTCCGAACCGGTATACCCTGTAGCTCCGATGATGGATACTCGTATCATATTCTTAGTTTCCTTTTTCTTTGGGCTTTTCACCCGGTTTAAATATGACTGTGAATTCGCCTAAAATCTCTTTGGCTGCCAAGTTTTGGCGCACAGCGGTCACTGTCCCATGTAAATGCTCCTCAAACTTTTTGGTGAGCTCCCGGCCAATCCAACATTCAGTCTCAGGACCCAAAGCTTCGGCCGCTAATTCCAAAGTGTTCAATACCCGGTAAGGCGATTCAAAAAATATCAAAGGTTCGCCAAGGGCGGCTGACTCAGACAAAATTTTTTTAATCCGACTGTCCCGACGCGGCAAAAAGCCTAAAAAAATAAACCCTTTATCCACGATCCCGGAAACCGACACGGCGCAAGTAACCGCCGAGGGTCCAGGCAACGCTTCTACGCGAAAACCTTGCGCGCCTACCTCGCGCGCCAGCCACGCTCCCGGATCCGACACGGCCGGGGTCCCAGCGTCGGTCAACAGCGCCACGGACTCCCCGCGCGCCAAAATTTCAGTCACGCGCGGCAACTCTTTTTTTTCCTTGGGTCCAAAAATAGAAAAGAGCGGTTTATGCACCCCGTAATGGTTTAGGAGCTGCACGCTTTTACGCGTGTCTTCACATGCGACCTGGGCGGAATTTTTTAGCGCTTCTAAAGCGCGAAAAGTAAAGTCCCCTAAATTGCCGATGGGCGTTCCAATAACGTAAAGCGTTCCTGTAATTTTATTAAATTCCTTGTGGCGCCGCTGACCCGGGTTGGAAAAATTCCGGTTCATCTTTTAAAATTTCAACGAACGTTTCCACCACTTTAGGATCGAACTGCCCGCCTGCGCCAACTTTAAGTTCCCGGATCGCTTGCGTTTTACTTAAAGCGCTGCGATAGGGCCTGTCCGCTACCATGGCCTGAAACGCATTGATCACCGACACGATCCGCGACCCCAGGGGAATTTCTTCGCCCACGAGCCCCGCTGGATAGCCCTTGCCGTCCCAGCGCTCTTGGTGGTAAAGGATGATAGGAGTCACCGGAGATAAAAATTCCACGCGTGCCAAAATCTCCTGGCTGATTTCCGGATGTTTTTTCACCAATTCATATTCTGCGTCGGTCAGTTTGCCGGGTTTGCGCAAAATGGCGTCGTCCACGCCCATCTTACCGATACCATGGATCAGGGCCGCAAACTCAATGTGGCGCACCAAGGTTTCGGGCAAGTCCAACTTTTCGGCTATTTGGCGCGCGTAGATGCGCTGTTTTTCCCGGGTAACGTAGCTGCGGCGAACGTTTTCCTTTAATTCCAAAGCGTGCACCAGGGTCTCCACCATTTCCAAATAAAAGCGTTGGAAACTTGCATAGAGGTCTAAATTCTCCAGGGTCATGGCGCTTTGGTTAGCTAAAATAGTGAGCAAGCGCACAGTGCGTTCATCAAAATTATGGTGCGGTTGATCGGCAAAAACCGAAAGCACGCCAATAGTATGGTTGCGCACTTGCACGGGAACAGCGATCAAAGAGCGGGACCGGTATTCCGGCGTTTTATCTTCAATAAACCGCCGGTCGCTTTCCATATCTCCCACGGTGATGGTTTTGCCCAACTGGACCACGCGCCCGGAAACGCCTTCTCCCACCGGGATGCGGCTATTCAAAAGCGCGGGCTCGGCAATACCTTTAGACGCAATGGGCAAAAGCACGTTGGGTTCCTTATCCAAAAGCCAAAGAGCGCCCTTAGGGCAATGCATGATTTGGCAAGCGGAATCAACGATCATTTGGGCAATTTTACGCTTACTCTCCGAATCGGTATTGGTCAAACCCAATTCATGAATTCCGGTCAACAACCCAATCACCGAGTCCAGCCCTGCCACCTGTTCTTTTAACTGACGTTTAGCCTCTTCCCAGCGCTTCACCGCCGCGGTTTCTTTATGAAGGCTTTTAGCGTAATAGCGCAGAAAAATAAACCAACTGAGGATGAGGAGGACAGAGAGAAATATCAATATTATGTTCATGCGATTACGGGTCCCACTAAAATTTTATCATAATCAAACAACCGCGCAATGTCAATAACGCACATATAAATCTAATTAAAAAAATATGGTATGATTTTTTCTTATTCATTATGAACTATTTAACCCAAATCATTTTGCCCAGCGAATTGGCGGCAAAACAAAAATTGCTTGAAAACTTTCAATGGTACGGCGAGGTTTGGAAATATTTTCCGCGACGGCCTAACAGCGCAAAGGATTTTTTGTTTCGGATGGACCGCTATGACAAAGAAGTGCGCGTGACCTTGGCTTCCAACCGCGAGCCGCGCCGCCCGGGTTGGTGTCCCGCAAAGGCCTGGGAGTGCCGAAACCTGAACGCTGCCGAACCTAATTTTTACGAACTTCCTAAATACCGTTTTAAAGTTTGCCTGAACCCCACCCGTACCACGAGGGACAACCCCAATAAAAACGCCCGGGTTAAAAAACAGGGCCGCCACGAAGCGATCCTCAAAGCCCCGGAACTGCGCGAGTGGTTTTACCGCAAAGCCGTTGAAAACGGATTTAAAGTACTCGCTGCGCCGGAAATAAATATCTCTCCCCCGGTCTTCCACCGGTTCCTCCAAGCGGGCCACCAAAGCACGATCGTGGGCGTAGACTTTAGAGGAACGCTCGAAGTTACGGACAAACCGTTGTTTAAAAAAGTGTGCGGCCAAGGCATTGGCCGCAGCCGCTCCTTTGGCTTTGGATTATTAGTGATTCAACCAATCAACAAAATATAAGATTTACTTAACCCAAAAACTGCCCGCAAATAAGAGGGCGATTAAATATAACATAGGCGGGACTTCTTTAAATTTTCCCAGGGCCATTTTTAATAATACGTAACTGATGAAGCCTAGGGCAATACCGTGGGAAATTGAAAACGTGAGCGGAATGCCTAAAATAATTAAGAACGCCGGGATCGATTCTTCCAGATTTGACCATTCCATTTCTCCGAGCGCTCCGCACATTAAGAACCCGACAAATATCAATGCGGGCGCTGTGATCGGGTGGAGCAGCCCTTGCGGCGCGTTCATGCCTTGGCCCACCATGGCTAGGACAGGCGTGAAAAATGGCGCTAAAAAAAAGCATACGCTCACCACTACGTTGGCCAGTCCCGTACGCGCGCCTTGGGTGACCCCGGCCGCAGACTCTACGTAAGTGGTCACGGAACTGACCGAAAATAACCCGCCCAAAATGGCGGCCAAAGAATCAACTAACAACGCTCTCTTTAAACGAGGAAAACTGCCGTCAGCCTGCAGGAAGAGGCCTTCCCGTCCCACAGCAATGACCGTGCCCATGGTATCAAAAAAATCCGTCATGAAAAACGCGAAGATCACGGGGATCAGTTCAATGCGAAAAGCGCCCCTAATATCACACTGAAAAAGCGTGGCGGGGATCCCCGGCCACAAGAGCCAGGTATCCGGCAAACGAATTAAGCCTGCGGCTAAAGATACCAGGATTGAACCCAACATACCGTAAAGCAAAGCGCCGGAAATTTTGCGAATTTCTAAATAGGCGGTTAGGAGCAACCCAAAAGCGGACAGGAGCACGGACTTTTGCGAGAAATCACCCACTGTAACGAATGTAACCGTATCCGCGGCAATAAAGCCCGCTTCTTTTAAACCGATCATACTAATGAACAATCCAATGCCAATGCCGATCGCGCGCTTAATGGCATGGGGGATAGCGGCCATCACTTTTTCCCGCGCCCGAGTTAACACAAAGAGCGTGACTAAAACCCCTTCGAGCACGACTACTCCCATGCCGGTTTGCCAAGAAAGCTTTAAACCCAGAACCACGTTGTAAGTGAGCAGGGCGTTTAGGCCCATGCCGCTGGCCAATGCTAAAGGATAGTTGGCATAGAAGCCCATGCAGAGCGTGGCAATGGCCGCAGCCCAGGCCGTGGCCGTGATCGTGTCTGTTAAAGGAAGTCCGGCTTGGGCAAGCATGGCAGGGTTCACGAACAGGATGTAGGCCATGGTCATAAAAGTGGTCAGTCCGCCGGCAAACTCCCGGCGGAAAGTGGTTTGATGTTGGTTTAATCCAAAAATGCGTTCGCACCATTGGATCATGCTTTAACCCCTTTGACTTTCATGGCTTTGCCAGTGGCGCGGGCAATGAGAAAGGGGGCAGCGGCGCGCTGCGCGTGCACCACGCTTTGCAGATGCACGACTTTCCGATTTTCTTCTATGACCCGTGCGGCAATATAAAGTTTTTCCCCGATTTTAGCCGGGGCCACGTAGCGCACCGTGATTTCAGCGCTGAGCGCCCCCCCGCATGCCACCCAAGCTAAACGCGTCATGGCTTCATCCAACAACGTCGCCAAGATCCCCCCGTGTACAATGTCTTTCCAGCCCTGAAATTTCTTTTCCGTAACATATTCAGCGGTCACGCTTTTACCGTCCACTTGCCAGAGAATGCGCAAACCCTGGGGGTTGTCCATTCCACAACCAAAACAGTAGTGGTCATCTTCTAATATTAGTTCGCTCATTTAAGAAAAAGTTGAAAATGACTCCGGGAGCTTTAACTCGCGCTGGATGATCTGACGAACCTCAGCGTGCAGCTTTTGACTAATGGGACCGGGCGTGCCGCCTCCGATCTTTTTTTTATCAGCCGCCACCACCCCTAAAATTTCCATGGTGGTACTGGTTAAAAAGAGTTCGTCCGCCGCATAAATTTCTGATCCACGAATTTTAGTTTGGCGCACCGGAACTTTTAAATTGTGGGCCGCTTCAATTACGAGGCTGCGCGTAACGCCATCCAGCAGGCCGCAATCTAAAGCCGGGGTTTTGAGCACACCGTTCTTAATTAAAAAGACGTTGCTGATCGTGCCTTCGGCCAAACTGCCGTCCAAATTAAAAAATATCCCTTCAAACGCCCCGCTTTTCAGCGATTCGATTTTAGCCAAAATCCCATTCAAACAGTTGGAGCATTTGATCGCGGGGTTTAAGGTCAAGGGATGGTTACGCCGCACTTTGGCCACGGCCACGGAAACCCCTTTGCGCCAAAGTTCAGGCATATCGTTGCGCACGGGCAAAGAAAAGATCACGAGCGTGGGTTTTTTGCAAGAAGCCGGGTCATAGCCCACTTTGCCAACGCCGCGGGAAATGGTGAGGCGCACTAAACACTCTTGGTGCGGGTTGGCGCGGACGGTTTTCTCACAGGCCCGCGTCAACTCCGCGTGCGACCAAGGGATCTGCATGTAAATACTTTTTAAAGAGTGGTCCAGCCTCTGCCAGTGGCGTTCCGGCCGGAACAGTTTACCTTTATAAGCGCGCAGCGTCTCATAGACCCCGTCGCCATAGAGGAACCCACGGTCCAGCACGGAGACCAGCGCTTTGTTTTCCGGAACGATCTTTTTATTTAAATAGATTCGGTTCATTTGTTTGTGATACCTTTCCTTTCCACGACCAAAGGCGGTCGAATATAAAACGGCAAGGCCTTTGACCAAGGATAATTTTTGCGCGGATGTTGTAAAACTTTTTCATAAGCGAGCCGGGCGCAAACCGCAGCTTGCGGGAAATGGACCTCGCGGGAAAGATGCAGGAACTTGGCTCCGAGCCCAACGCGCAATTGCGGTTCCGCGCGCAGCGCTCCTTCGCCGATACA
>JAHFBY010000044.1:7493-9057 GCA_023249835.1 Elusimicrobiota bacterium
TTGCTTGAGCCGCGCCAAAATTTCTTCAAGCGTCAAGCACTCGACTGCGAGCTTTTCCAGACCTTGGCCACAGGGAACAAATACGGTAAAATACTGCTGCGTCACCGACTCCAGCAACAAGCAAAGTTCGCTCTCCGAATGAAGGCTCAACAAACGATCATTAGCGCCGCGCGCCAAGACATTAAAGGTGGGAACAGGCACTAACGGTAACTTTAGCCCCTGCGCCAAAGTGCGACTGAATGCTAACCCCACGCGCAAACCTGTAAAGCTACCCGGTCCCGCGGAAACGGCTAAATGAGTGAGTTCGTTGAGAGCCCAACCGCATTTTTGTAAAAGTTCCGCGCACATTTCTTGTAAAAAATCAGAATGACGAACGCCCAGTTCAACTTGAGTTTGCGCCATGACCTGCGCCGGTCCCACGCCATCTGCCCTAAGCAGCGCCACGCTCAAACAGCGGCTAGTGGTGTCCATTGCCAACAGCTTAACCCCACGCTTCAAGGCTGGGCGGCTTTTTGTACTATTTTTATCCAATGCGACTCTCCGAAAACCCGGATCAATCGCCGGGTTGGGGATAGTATATCAAACTGCAAGGTCAAACATCCGCTCGGCAGTCCAGAAGGGATTTTATCCGCCCACTCCACGGCCACGACCCACCCGCCTCGTGCCCAATATTCCGACAAACCTATAGCGCTCCACTCCCCGCCTTCCAATCGGTACAGGTCCGCATGGCATAGAGGTTTAGGACCGTCATGCTCGGCAATGAGGGTGAAGGTGGGACTGCGAACCTCTTTAGGAGACTGCACTTTTAAACCCAAGGCCAACCCGCGCGTAAACTGCGTTTTACCGCTGCCCAAGTTCCCATTTAAAGCCAACACTGACCCCGCGGGCAAAAGCGCACCCAGCTTTTTTCCAAATTTTTGAGTCGCGCTCGGACCTGAACTTTTAAATTGAAACAACGGAACAGAAGTCACTGCAAGTATTATATAAAATGGCGGTAGCGTTTATCTCTCAAATGGACGGGCTTGTTGTTTTTTGTGATTTCTATGCCGCGGGATTTGGCAATAACTTGGCCAATGACATAAGCATTAGGCAAGGCTTTCTGTAAAGCCTTTAACCGAGAAGTCGGCAGGGTAAACAACAGTTGATAGTCTTCTCCGCCATAAAGAAAGAGTTGTTCCGGAGTTTGCCCAACGCTTTGGGCCGCTTTATACAGGAGCCGGGAAAAAGGAATTAAACTCAAATTTAAACTAAAGCCCACTTGACTCATGCGGCTCAATATTTCAAGCGATGTCCAAAGATCGTCCGAAGTGTCCATGAGTGATGTGGCCAATGTGGCCTGATTGCGCAGGATGCGACCGGCAGCCATTTTCGGCGTAGGTTCCAGATGGGCTTGAATGAACTCTCTATACTCCGGGTCTTGACATTTTGCTTGTGCTTTAAGGATTTCCAAACCAGCTGCAGAATGGCCTAAAGGACCGGTTAAGAGCACTAAATCCCCTATTTTTGCTCCATCCCGAGTCAATACCGGGCCGGATTGGGGCAGGGTTCCAACTAAAGTTAATGA
>JAHFBY010000045.1 GCA_023249835.1 Elusimicrobiota bacterium
TCATATCCAAACACTTCTACGAACAGCTCTTTGCCTTCTCGGGGCTCGGAAAAATAGGCGAACGCTTTATAGTCCGTTACGTAGCGGGCTAATACCTCCTCCACTGCCGGACGCAGCCGGTCAATCACTTCCTGCGTGGAAACGTTGCGTTCGGAAAAGTTGTGCAGGGTAACGTAAACTTTGGAGGACCATCCTTCCACTTTGGAAGACACGCTTTTTACAGCCTCCCGCGTTTGGGGCCAGTCCCGCACTTTTTGTTCCACTTCCGCAACGATGCGGTTAGAAATGTCTAAGCGCACGCCTGTTTCCAGTTCCACATAAATCACGAATTCATTTTCTTCCGAAGAAGAGAGAAAATCTTTGGAAAAACCATAGAGGAAGAGCAGGACCGCGCCGCAAAAAAGAGTCCAACCACATCCAAAGAGCAGTTTCCGGTGTCTTAAACACCAATCCAGACCCTGGGCATAGCGGCCGGCAAAGTAGAGTCCGGCTACAGCGGAAAAAAGCACCGCGGCCACATAGCTTCCTGCCGTAAAGTTGACCTGAAATATAAGCTTGCCAAGAACAATAAACCCGGCCATCCCTAAAACAGCATATATCGTTAAAGTGCGCCAGTCCGGTTTTTTCAGCTTTTGCCAACAAAAACTTGATCCTTCCCGAACGCGCTGCATAAACAAAACGCTCTTGACACGCCCCCAAAGTTCAGCCAGCTTGCGGTCCCAATCGTCCTCTTGGGACAAGACCGGATCAATGCGGCAAGCCAGGGCCGGCACCAAAGTTAATGAGACAAAAAGCGAACTGATCAGGGAAACGGTTACGGTGAAAGAGATTCCGGAAAAAAGCATTTGCGCCTGTTTTTGTAAAAGTGAAAAGGGTAAAAAAACCACCACGGTGGTCAAGGTCCCGCCGATAATGGAAGGGACCATCTCTTGGGCGGCTAACTGCATGGTATCGCGCAAAGAACGGCTGGGTTGGGCAAAACGCAGGCGGTCATAATTTTCCATGATCACTACTGAGTTGTCCACCAATAGCCCCATTCCCAGGATGATCCCAGACAAGGACATAACGTTAATCGAGACCCCTTCCATAAACATGAACGCCAGCGCCGCCATGACGCAAGTGGGAATCGAGCAGGCCACGATCAAGGCTGAACGCAGGTCCAACCGTTTCCAAGATAGCGCCGCAACTATCAAACAGGCGCAGACCACGGGCCAAAAGGTTAGGTTCAAAGGCCACTTACAAATGGAAAATAAGATCACGGTCAACATTAGTCCGGTCAATAGCGCAAGACTAAAAACCCTAGTAAAAAACGTTTTGGCTAAAAATCCGGACAGGACCAAGAGAACCAGCGCCACGCCGTAGAGGAGCGACATCCTAACTTCTTCCAACGCTTCGATAATACCCAACTTGTGGTTAGAGATCACCACCGTTTCCACGCCTTTAGGCAATTCGTCGCGAAAATGGTTCAACTCTTTCTCCAACAAATCGCCCGTACGAACGGTGTTTGCCGAAGTTTCCTTTTGCACGTAAACGGTGACCGCGGAACGGGCGTTTAATCGGGAATAGCTCTCGTTTTCAAGGTAGGAGTCTTCCACGATTCCCAACTGTTTTAACCGCACCCGCCCGCCGTTGGGCAGCACGGCCACGGAGATGTTCGAGATATCTTCCACGTTCATGAACGCGCCCAAGGTTCGCACTCCAAAATTTAAAGGGCCCAAGTCGCGCAGTTCACCGGTCTTTATATTTAAATTGTTTTGTTCAAGTACGCTCGTGACCTGGCGGATATTAATTCCAAAGGCCGCCAATTTGTTGCGGTCCAAGTTCACCACGATCTTGCGTTCCCGGCCTCCTCCCACCTCAACGTTGGCCACTCCATGAACGCGCAAAAATTTTTCTTTGAGTCCAGCGTCCACCAGGCGGCGCAGCTCTTCAGGCGAATAGCGATCAGAGGTTAACCCCGCAATAAAAATGGGGGCGTCGGACTCTTCAAAGCGGGAGATGATCGGTTTTTCAATGTCCGCGGGCAATTTAGGTTTAACTTGCAAAAATTTTTCCCGTACCTCTAAAGCGGCCATATCCATATTTGTTCCCGGATCAAATTCCAAGGTTACTACGGAACGATCTTTTTTAGAGGTGGAAAAAATGTTGCGCAACCGCGATACCGTGCTCATGCTTTCTTCTACGGGTTTGCTCACTAACCGTTCCACTTCCGGCGGCGGCATACCACCGCGCACGTCAATGGCAATAGAGACGTTTCCATAGGCGGCGTTAGGCATCAGTTCCATGGGCAGCTCAATCAGGGCTCCGGCGCCTAATAAGCAGATAGCAATATAGATCATTAACAATGCCACGGGCCGCTCTAACGCGAACCCCGGCAAACGTTTGGCCAGCGTCAAGATGGGCACGGCCAATAAAAAGATATGGAAAATTTGCGTTTGGGTCATGCAGTCCTCTTCAAACGGGGGTTAATCAGGTTTTCATAGGTTACTAAAAATATAGCGGGCAACACCAACAGCGTTAAAACCGTGGAGACGAAGAGTCCGCAAACTACCACCCTTGCCATAGGCGCTTGAATTTGCGCTCCTTGCCCAATGCCCAAAGCGAGCGGTATCATGCCCAGGATGGTGGTAGAAGCGGTCATGAGGATGGGGCGCAGCCGTACGCGGCAGCCATAGATCAGAGATTCCCGAACAGACATTCCTTTATCAAGCTCACTGTTCACAAACTCTACCAACACGATCCCGTTGTCCACCACGATGCCGCCCAAAAGAACCAATCCCATACCTGCCATGGCGGAGATCGGGGTAGCGCTCAATGCCAAGCCTAAAGCCATGCCGATTAAAGAGAGCGGAACCGCGGTCAAAAGCATGGTCGGCTGCCACAAATTTTCAAACTCCGCGGCCATGATCATAAAGACGAATAAAATGGAAAGGAGCAAAACGATCTTTAAACTTTTATAAGACTCCGCCATTTGCTTGGATTGTCCGGTTAAAAAGAGGCGAACCTCCGGATCCTTTTGAACTTGGGAGATGACCTTTTGAATGTCGTCTGCAGCAGCGTCCAGGGAACGGCCTTGAAGGTCCGCGGTGACGAGTATGGAACGTTCTTGGTCATAGCGCCTGATAACGCTGGGCCCTTTACCTTTACGCACCGTTGCCACCGACCCTACGGGCACGTCCACCTCCAGAGGGCTGTGCACGTAGAGTTTATGGATAGCGTCAATATTGTTTCGGTCTTCCGGTCGCAAACGCAGCCGAATATCCACCTCTTTGCCTTGTTCGCGAAACTTGGAGATCGATTTACCCTGAATTGCGGTCAATATTGATTCGGAAAGCTGGGAAACCGAAAGGCTTAAATTGGACAACGCTTCGCGTTTAACTTCTAACTGCAGTTCCGGAGCGGGTTCGCTTACTCCAGCGTTCACGTTCTCTAACCCTTTTACCAAACGCAACTGTGCGGCCAAGTCATTTGCCGTTTTTTCCAATTTGTCTAAATCGTTTCCTTTAACCTCTACTACCACCGGAGCTTCTCCACTGCCCATAAGAGAAAATTGACCTTCCTGCTCCATAAAAAAGAGTTTTCCTCCTTGTAAAGAAAGTTCCCCAATTTTCTGCTTTAGCTCTACGGCAATGCGCGATGAGGAATCGGATCGCTCTGTATCCAAATCCAAGACCAACTGCGCCTGATGTTTGCCTAAAGGTTGCAGTCCTTCGCGCGGCAAAGAGCCTACGATAACGGCGATATTGTTAATGCGTTTCTGTTTTTTACCTTCGTCCAGGGAACCGATAACGCGTTCGAGTTCTGTGGCAACCTTGTCCGTAACCTCTAAAGAGGTGCCCACCGGCATTTCGAGGCGCGCTATAATTTGGTCCCCTTCCACCGCGGGAAAAAGCGTGCGGGGCAAAATGGACAGCACGATCACGCTCGCGCCCAACGCCGCCATTGTCCAGCCAATGGCTCGCCAAGGCCGGTCCAGGACAAGGTTTAAAAATCTAAGATATTTTTCTTGCCAGCGAGTTCCCCGGTTTTGCAAGGATAGCCACCAGGCGGGCTTGGAATTTGGTTGGGATTTAGAACCTAAAGCGCAATAAAGCGCCGGGATTGCCGGCAGGGTAATCAGCGCTGCGGAATGGGAATAGACCACGGACCAGCAAAGCGATTGAAAGAGCTGTCCAATGACGCCGGAGATAAATATAAAGGGAATGAACACCGCGATCGTAGTGAGGACAGACCCTGCCACTGCGGGCAACACTTCGCTTGACCCTTCCATTGCCGCTTCGTACAGCGGACGACCTAATCCCCGGCAACGCGCAATGTTTTCCTGCACTACCACGGCGCCGTCCACCAGCATTCCAATGCCAATGGCAAGCCCCGCTAAAGTAATAGTGTTAATGGTCAGCCCTTTCATCTGCATGAACATGAAGCAGGTAAAAATGGAAATAGGGATGGCCATGCTCACGGTCAAAGCGTCGCGCCATTCTCCTAAGAATAGGACCAATACGGCAACGGACAAAAGTCCTCCCAGCAAACAGTCCATCACCATGCTCATGATTCCAGAACTAACGAACACGGATTGATCATAGACCAAGTCCAAGCGCACGCCCGGAGGCAGCTTAGCGCGGATCTCAGGGATTTTATCGCGCACCTCTTGGGCTACGCGCACGACGTTTGATTCCGCTTGTTTGAGGATGGAAAGCGCTATATTGGCTTTACCGTTATAGCGCGAAATGCTGGACAGCTCCGCTTCGCCGTCTGAGACTGTGGCAATTGATCCCAAAGTAATGGGTTGCGGAAGCGCGTTAGGGTCAACGTTGCGGGACCGGACGTTCTTAGCGGAAGCGGCAAAAGATTTTCCGGTAAGGCTCTTGTGGTCCATAGAAACAGCGATGTTGTTTAAATCTTGCACTTTTTCGAACGCTCCCACCACCCGTACCACGTATTCCAGTTTATTGTCTTTTACCGATCCAGCGGGATAAGTGAGGTTTGCCCGGGAAATGGACTGGGCAACGTCCATGATCGATAAACCGCGGGCCGTGAGTTTGGACTGATCCAGTTCCACCAATATCTCCCGCTCTCGTCCGCCGGTGAGCGAGACCGCGGCTACCCCGCGACATTTTTCAAGAAGTTCGGTTACGGGCCTGCGGGCCACGGCTAAGAGCTCTTTGTCGGGCAAATCGCCGGACAAAGACAGTGTGATTACGGGCATGGCAAAGGGATTAAATTTTTCAATGCGGGGCTCCCCGGAATCTCTTGGCAGTTTAGCTTTGGCCAGGTCCACCTTTTCCCTTAAATTTAAAGAAGCCAAATCCATGTTCGTTCCCCACTGAAACTCTACGGTTACAACCGAAACCCCTTCGCGCGAAACCGAACGGATGCGCCGGACGTTCTTAACCGTACCGGCGGCCTCCTCCACCGCCTTGGTGAGCAGGTTTTCCACCTCTTTACTGGAAGCGTTGGCGTAGGTTGTGATTACGGTGAGCTGCGGAAAATCGAGCTCCGGCATCAGCTCTTGGTCCATACGGAACCAACTGATTGCGCCAAAAAGGAAGAGCGTAACCAAAAGCATGGCCACTGTGACTTTTCTTTGAATGAAAAATCCGATCAATCCCATTTTAGTTTTGCTGGTACTTTTCAGCCTCTCCCTCAACAACAATGCTCTCGCCGGTGGCAACGGGATGAGAAACTATGTTCGCCACAATACGTTCTCCCTCATTCAACCCTTGGGCCACTTGATAATAGTTTTGTTTGGCATGTCCTAAAACAACTTTACGCAATGAAACTATGCCCTGGTTTTCCACGTAAACTCCCTGTGCTTCGGCGCTGTAAGCTTCCTTGGGAACCACCAATGCCTCAGGGTCATGGAAAATCCGGATGCGGCATTGTACCGACATTCCCGGACGCAGCCGGCTGCGCAAATAATCCGGCAAAAGCAGCCGCACGGAGGCGGCACGCCCGGTAACGGTCAACTCGCGCGAGATCCCGCTCACCATTGCCTGCACCTCTTTGTCTCCCAGAGCGTCAATCGAAACGTAAGCGCCTTGTCCTTCTTGCACCCGGTCAATCCAATCTTCCGTCACTCCGGTTTCAACATAAAAAAGGCTTTCCGCGCTTACGAGCACGATCACTGCGTCCCCATGTCCCGCAGTTTCACCGACTTCCTTATTGATGGCCGATACGTATCCGCTTTTAGGAGCATAAATAAAAGTCTCCTCAAAATCTTTGCGCGCTGACTTGTAAACGGAACGCGCTTCGCGCGCTTCAAGAGAGGTGGCTGCGCCCACCCTGGCCAATGCTTTAGCTCTAGACCAATTGATTTTCGCCTGTTCCAAACGCGCGGCTGCACGGGTGTGATCGGACTCCATCAATAGGGTTCCTCTTTTCACCATTTGACCCACCTGTACGCGGATCGCTTTAATCTTTTCTTCCTGACTGCCGAACGAGAGTTCCAGGGTCTCTCCTTTTACAGTACCCATTAAACCTTCAATATTTTCACTAAAGGAAGATCTCTCCACTGCAAAGAGCTTCACGCTCTTTTGCGTTTGAGCGGAGGGTTTGTTGATTGCGGAAGCGGTCACTCCGCCCAGAGAGCCACCGCCCAAATTGCGAAACAGATAGTAGACGACTGCAGTGCCAAATAAAATTGCGATAATCATCCAGCGCTTCTTTTTTTTCATTTTAAACCCCTTTCTATTTTCATTTCCAAATTCCGTCCGCGCTTCCAATTGCCCGCATCAACGCCGCTTGAGCTACGTCATAGGCGGTTTGGGATTCCATTACTCCTGCCTCGGCCTGGGCCAGTTTGTTGCGCGCTATAGACCTTTCCGATAAAGGAACGTCGCGGAGCGCGCTCTTTATCTTAGCCACTTTAAATGCGGTTTGTGCCAACTCCAAATCGGTTTGGGAAATCTGCACCTGTAACCTGGCTTTGCGCAAACCCGCATAAGAATTCCGCACTTCATTCATTATGTCCAAACGAGCTTTTTTTAGCTGCGCTTGCGCTTGGTCGCGAGAAAATCTTGCGTCCTTATAATCCGTACGGCTTTTTAAATTATCCAATATCCCGACTGTAGCGCTCAAGGTTTCAAGCTCTGTCCGGGAAGATTGGCCCAATTTGGGGCTGGTCTTTTGTTTGACTCCGGAAAGTCCCAGAGAATTGCCGGAAAAATTCATGTTCAAGCGCAGACCTAACTCCCAATCCTCGCGCAGTTCCAGGTTCTGGCCGCTAAACGCGCCCCCGCTCCTGCCGTAACTGCCGTTTAAATCCACCTGCGGACGAAAAGCTCCGCGCGACGCTTTGAGGTTCCAGTTCGCGGCCTCCATGTTTTTCTTTTGGCTCACCAGTTCAGGGTGATATTTTTCCGCAACCTCTAAATAATACGTTAAGGGTCCGGGCTCGACAACCGCTGTTTCTGTGGATGCCGCGGGCCGGGAAGCGGGAGGATCATCCAAACCCAAAGCCGCAGTCCAAAGCCATAACTTTGATTCGCCGTCCGCTTCCGCCGCGTCCACCTGCAGTTTACTTTGGCAATGTTGAGCAACGATTTCCCAATAAGATTGTTGGCTTATATAATCCCCTTCCTTTAATTTCTCAGCCTGCATTAAATCCTGATCCAAGTCAGCCAATGCGCTGTGATAAACCGCTATTATCTGCTCGCTTTTAGCCAGGTTCCAAAACGCTTCCCGAATGGCATAAATAGTTTCTTGGCGAGCTTTGTCATATTTCGCGTGTGCTGATGCGGCCTGGGCCAAAGACTGCTGGTAAACGTTAAACAGCCGCCCTCCTTGAAATAGAGGTTGAGTGAATTGAAGGGAGTAGCTCCTTTCGGTAAAGTCCGGGGTGCCCAAAGATTCCTGGGCCTTGCCGTTGGTTTGTTCCGCTTTCACATTAAGGTTAAGGAAAAGCGCGCGGAAGGCTTCCGCTTGCTTGAGTTTAGACAACTCTTCTTCTTGCAATGCCAATTGCACAGCGTCGTGATATTGCAGGGCAAGTTTTTCGCAATCTTCTAACCCGATAAAGGAACCCTCAGACCAAGAATTATGCGCCATCCCGATGATTGCTATCATCATAGCGAGTATCAGACATTTATACCATTTTCTATAGCGCATATGTTTCAGAGAAATATTTTCGCGGCAATACAATTAAAGTTCACAATTTTTCAAAAGGGATCACAAACCTTTTGAATCCATGTTTTATTTATGCTGGAACTAAAACTGCGCAAGAATATTTTGAGTACGGCGTACTATTGCCGATTAAGAGCGTTTACATGCAGTTATATCAAGTTGCAGAAATATTATATCAAATACAATTATATTATGCTATATGCTTTTTATAGTATTTTTTGCGCTTCCCATAAACTGTCGCAAAACGCGGTAGGCGCAAATGTTTTAACAGCTTTCTTACAACCATACTTAATAAATGCCAAGTATTTATGTACCATACTTAATAAATGCTGTCAATTTACCAGTTTTGTAAAGATAAAGAAGGGTTTACCGTCAAATTAAAATTACCGCCTGCGCGTTGGCGGTGTTGCCATTTGTAATAGCCGGCACAAGCCACCATAGCCGCGTTATCAGTACAATATTGGAGAGACGGCAAAAATAGTTGAATCCCGCGCCCTAAACATTCTGCGCTCATCCTTTCCCTTAAAAAGGAGTTAGCGGCCACTCCTCCGCCAATCACTACCTTATTTAGACCGTTACTTAAAGCTGCGGTCATGGTCTTGCGCGCTAAAACGTCCACAACCGCCGCCTGGAAGGAAGCGCACACATCGCTTATATCCGGCTTAGTTTGATCAACCTGTTTTTGACGGGCTTGCCAATAGTAAAGCGCCGCTGTTTTTAATCCGGAAAATGAAAAATCTAGGTTTCCCGGCAAATAGGGTCGCGGAAATTTGACCGAGTTGGGATTTCCCTTTTGAGCCTTACGGTCAATTGCCGGACCTCCCGGATAGCTTAGACCGATTATTTTGGCAACCTTATCAAAACATTCGCCCGCAGCATCATCGCGCGTTCTGCCCAACATAACATAAACTCCAAAATCTT
>JAHFBY010000046.1 GCA_023249835.1 Elusimicrobiota bacterium
GCAGGGGCGAACCTGTTCATAAGTCTGTTGGAGGGTATTTAAAAAATTGTCCATTTCGCTTTGCGGCAAACGCAAAAGGTAAAAAGCAATGCGCTCCGACATTTTTGGCCCAACAGACGGCAAAGAACGTAAATGTTTAAGCAGTTTTTCAAATAGTTCCGGCCGCGCAATTATCATTTTGGCAAATTAAAATCCTTGTTATTTCTCATCACTTTCATCCCCATGTTCGCTGTTTTTTTCCACTTTAGATATCGGCCCGCTGAACACGTTTAAAAAAATTTTTGCGCCTTGGTCCTCGATTGCCAACTGCTTTTTTAAATTTTCGTTTTCTTCCCCGACAACTCCGTAATCTTCCGCCGCGTCGGGCTCTTCGTCATTAGGGACTTCCAATTTCCCCTCATCCCGCTGGTCTGCAAACTCAAAGGTCCGCACCTGCTCCTTTGGAGGCTGGGTGAGAGGCTCTAGCTTTCCCGCTTTAAGTTGAACCACTAGCCTTTTTTTCAAAATACGTTCCAACAAATCTTCCAAATATTTTTGATGGCGCTTGATCGTATCCAAATGAAAAGGTTTAGCAAGGGTTAGTTCCACTCGATCGGCAAACCATTGAGTTCGGCTCAAATGCAAGCTTTGCAGCATGGACGGTTTTTCAGATTGGGCGAAGGCCAGCACTTGGTTCCAAACTCGCTGCGACTCCAAAGGGTTTAGAGGATCACTCGCCTCAAGTTTCTCAACCGCCGGCGCCGGCGCTTTTTCGGCAACCGGAACAGAGCGCGTTAAAACCTCCCTTGTTTGCGGAACCGCGGCCAGACGCGCCGCCCGATCCCCACGATTGGTTTTCCACTCCTCTAACCGGTTTAAAAGCTCTTTAACCGGAACCATTTCCTGGCACATTTGAACTGTAAAACTCTCCATGACCAACCGCGGATAATCATTCCAACGCATTTGTTCGCTGCAACGGGTCAACAACTGAGTGTGGCGCAATAAGGTTTCTAAGTTCATCTTGTCCACGGGATATTTTTTGTTCGTAAACTCCGCCTGACCCGGGTCGGAGTATCCGCATTTTTGAATCAACATTTCACGAAAAGCTTCGCGCACTTCTCTCAAAAAATAAGATAAGTCGTAACCTTTAGCCAAGACATCGCCTAAACACGCCAGCGCGCCGCGAGCGTTACTTTGGGACACTTCGTCTAAATAACGCACCAAAAGGTCCTGTTCAACTACGCCTAAAATCTCCTCCACTTGCGCGAGCTCTACCCTTGAGTTTTCTTTGCCATTGGTTAGGGGATAGTGGGAAAGCACTTGATCAAAGATAGAAAGCGCGTCGCGCATGGAACCGCCTCCGGACTTGGCGATCAGAGCCGCCGCGCTTTCGGAAACCTTAATGTTTTCGGATTGGGCGATCGTCTGGATGGTGCGCGAAATTTCTGCCGGGGTTAAAGGCAAAAAGCGAAACCGCTGAGCGCGGGAACTGATGGTGAGCGGTATTTTATGAAATTCAGTGGTCGCCAAGATAAAGACCACGTGAGCGGGCGGCTCTTCCAAAGTTTTCAACAGCGCATTAAAACTGTGGTTGGAGAGCATGTGCACTTCATCGATAATAAATATTTTAAAGCGATCGCGCGCCGGAGCCAAAGCAATCGTGCTGATCACCACTTCTCGGATATTTTCCACTTGAGTATGGCTCGCCGCATCGATTTCCATAACGTCCATGGAATTGCCCAAAGTAATTTCCCGACAAGAATCGCATTCGTTGCAAGGGTCCATATTATCCCAAGTTAAATTTTCAGGTCCAGCGCTATTTGATTTGTGGCAATTCAGCGCTTTCGCCAATATGCGCGCGCAAGTGGTTTTGCCAATCCCGCGGGGTCCGCTAAAGAGATAAGCGTGAGCAATCCTGCGCTGCGCCAAGGCCGAGCGCAAAATTTTTGCAGTGGTTTCCTGTCCGGTCAAGTCGGCAAAACTCTGCGGACGATATTTACGAGCTAAGATTTGATAAGCCATGACTATGGATTTTGACCCCAACGCGAACACGCGGTATAAAGTAAAAAAAATTGTGGAGCTGACCCGGATCGAACGGGCGGCCTCCTCGTTGCGAACGAGGCGCTCTCCCAGCTGAGCTACAGCCCCAAGAGTGCAGAATAATATTGTGGACGGGAGAGGATTCGAACCTCTGTAGGGCGAAGCCCGCAGGTTTTACAGACCTGTGCCATTAACCGCTCGGCCACCCGTCCATTCCTTAAAAAAATCTTATGCCAACCAAATTAAATTTAGCAATGTATTTTAACATTTTGTTCAGCGCCCTTTCAAGATTAATGTTTCTTAGCAATTTTGTACAATTTGATGTTGATCTATATTTGTTGGCAGATTTACATCATAGTATGACTTTTGATATTAAAAAAAACTGGCCCGCGCTTTGGCTGTTTATCGTTATGGGAATGATACTGCTGTTATGGCTCTATCTTTCTTGGCAGTGGCTTTTGATTGGCCGCAACATTATCTCATTTCCCTCCTTTAATCTTCCGTCCTGGCGCGAAATTATTGACAATATCCGGCTCTGTTTTTCCGGCTATCAGGGCGGGTACCGCCGGAGTCTGCTGGGTTATTTAGCGTTTGCGCCAATGGCCGCAACAATTTTGGCGTCTGGCCGCGGTTTAGGCCGCGCCTCCTTGGGCGCGTTTATGGAGAGCCTGAGCCTTGCCGAACGAGTTTCTCTTTATTATATGCTGGGCTCTTTAGGAGCCGGACTCTATTGGCTAACACTCGGCAGCCTGGGCTGGTTGTCCCCAGCATTGGCCTATCTGACCGCAGGTCTGGGAAGTTTAATTTTTGTTTGGCAAACCTATATCTATTTGCGTCAGGAACAAGGGCGTTTTCGTCAATGGATCCAAAACCGAGCGCGCTGGGAAAACTTAGCGCTGGCTCTATTGGTTTTACTGGTCCTCCTTTGGTCAGCCAATGCCGTAACCATTCCTGCCTATACTGACGCTCACGACATTCATTTGGCCTTGCCCGCATTTTATATTGGACAAGGAAAAGTCATGGCTTACCCCTATCAAATTTACACATACTACCCGCAAAACCTCGAGATGTTGATCACCTGGGCTTTACTCTTAAGATCAGAGGTCACCGCTTCGCTCCTCATGTGGAGTTTTTTCGTAGCTTTTGCGCTCTTCATCCTAGGATTTTTCTACCGCAACTTTAACGCTAAAACCGCCTGGGGCGCGCTCTTAATATTTTTGTCCGCGCCGGTGTGCGCGCTATTTGCGCTCACCATAAAAAATGATTTTATCATTGGACTCTTATTGTTCACGCACTATTGCCTGTTGGCAGAATCGCTCCAGAAAATTGAAAAAGATCCAAGATCCGCAAGCAGCGGAATCTTCTTAACAGGAATACTTTGTGGCGGCGCTGTGGGGTACAAACTAAACGCTCTGCTGCCACTTCTGTTTTCAACGCTACTAATTTGCATTTTTAACCGCAAATTTTTAAATCCTTGGACGCGCGGCGTTCTGATTAGTTTAGGGCCTTGGCTCTTGCGCAGCGCCTGGCTCACGCATAATCCAATTTACCCCTATTTTTCCCACCTCCTACATTTACCTTTGATCGCGCCCTGGCATATCCCTACGCCTCAAGCCAATTCGCTCGCGGGCAACGGACTGAGCGAACTCTATAAATATTTCGCGCAACTTTTGGGTTTCTACGTCCAGTCCGGCGCGCCCACTCTTCCCAACTGGGGGCCAACCCTTCTCTGCGCCTTACTTTCTATCCCAACGCTTTGTTCCGCTTCTTTTACCCGCGCCCAACGTTGGACCTTAGGCGCAGCCTGCCTGAGTTGGGCGGGCTTGTCGCTTTATTCTTTAGCGCCGCGTTATCAAATCGGCATTCTTCTCTACCTGGTCTTAACCCCCTTTGCGCTTTTCTATGCCGCGTTTCCCAGTTTAAGGTTTGCGCGCGTTCAAAAATGGATTGTGCCGACGGCTCTTTGCGCCAGCTTTTACTTTACCTTCTTTCAACTCGATTTTTTTCAAATGATCACGGACAGTTTTTTACGGCTTTCCAGCGGGTATGCGGTCGGCAACTACAAAACAAAACATCGCGACATTGATCATGAAATTTGGCTGGCTGAACTCATTAACGCGCGCAGCGCACCCACTGAAAGAGTACTCTATAGCGGAGTGATCCATAACTTTGGACTAAAGCGCAGATTTTATCCGCAAAACGACTTAGACAAAGAACGCTTAGTGGCCCTAGCCCAAAGCGCGCCCACTGCCGAGGCGTTGCGCGATCAACTCAAGGCATTGGGGGTGGGCCACATCCTGGTACGTCCGCAATTTTTAAAAAATTTAGCGTCTCACCCGCGCCCGGAAATGAGGCTGTACCCGTCCGATTACCAAAAAATAAAAAATTTATTCGAACAAAAAATGCATTTGCGGTTCGTTTGCTCAGATCACGAATACTACTGGTACTCTTTTCCGGAATTCGGCAAAGATTTCATAAAATTGCAAAGCGCAGAAGTGCGCGAATTCCCAATCCAGGGAATTGAACATGCGGAGACCCTCTACCTCACACAACGCTTATCCGAGGCTAAAGAGCTTTGTCAAACGGCGTTAAGGGCTCCCATGCTGCCGGAAATAAAAGCCGCGGCATACAGCCTTTACGGATTAATTTTGATGGAGGAGGGCCAATTTCAAGAAAGCGAAAACGCCTTTTTATCCGGAATAGCCTTAGCGCCCAATCGAACGGAACCCTATTTGGAGCTGGCTCAATTTTATTGGAAACGAAAAGAACTGGCAAAATGTTTGGCAGCTTTAGAAGACGTTATAAACCACAACCGTCCGCAAACCGTAGAAACTTTAATCCTAGAAAAGTATCCTGAACTTTTAACAGCGTTGCGCCGTTTGGAAGGCGTTTAACTTTTTATGGACTCAAAGAAATTTATAGACCGATCAACCTTATCTTTTTGTTTCGCTTTGGTTTTGGTCGCTGTTTCCTACCTTTATCTTATCGCAAGTTGGCAAAAAGCCAACTTGAGCCTATATTATTTTCCATTGCCTGATTGGCCGATCCTGTCTAGCTGTAAAGAAAACATGCTTTTAGCTCTAAGCGGATATAAAAACGGCTATGCGCGCACGTTATACGGCTACGCGCTCTTTGCCGTTTTGTCCGCCAACTTTATTGCAGTCGGGCGATCCTCCTCACAATTCATTTTAAAAGATGATATCCATATCCTAAGTCGACCAGAAAAAATCGCTCTTTATTATTTGCTAGGGTCATTGGCGGCCAGCCTCTTTTGGCTGTTGTTAGGTTCAATTGGCCTTTATTGCGCCGCCGCAGCGATCTTTACCGCCTTAGCGGGATGCGGATTATTTTTCTTGCATTGCCGCCATCCGATTGTTAAATTCAAGTTCCCTGCGCTATCCAATCAACCAAGGTTAGAGTTTTTTCTGACGCTGGCATTAGTTCTGATCCTATTTATTGTATCCGCCAATGCAGTGCCCCAACCAGGAGTAGCCGACGCTTTAGAAATTCATCTTTCCCTGCCCACCTTTTATGCCAACGAAGGCAAATTTCTGCCTCTACCTTACCAAATTTATTCCTATCACACGCAAAATTTGGAAATGTTGGTCACCTGGTGTTTGCTCTTAGGATCCACGGTTGCTGCCATGCTGTTAATGTGGGGCTTTTTAGTGAGCTGTTCACTCTTACTCTATGGCTGGCTAAAGCGTGAAACATCTAAATTAAGCGCGCTTTTGTCCCTCTACTTATTATTGTCCGCAGCTTTCATTACCTGGTATGCCCATTCGGTTAAAAATGATTTTACTGCCGGACTTTTTTTATTGGCCCACTATTGGGCTCTAAGCGAGGGATTGCGCCGTAACGAAGAAAGCCTGTTACCTTCCGGGCGGTGGTTTCTAATGTCCGGACTCCTCTGCGCCGGCGCCCTTGGCCATAAACTCACGGCTCTTTTTGGAGCTTTGGGCACGGGAACATGTCTATTTCTTTGGGAATGGCGCTTTTCCAATGGCCCTCGCCACAAATGGGCAATGACCCGGGCATGGCTATTTGGGTTTAGCCTTGCTGTTTGTCCCTGGTTTTTGCGGACTTTTTTATTGACGGGAAATCCAACTTATCCCTATTTGACCGGACTATTTTCGGCCCCGTTATTAAAGCCCTGGCACATCCCTACCCCCCAATGGACCATCTCACCGGAGATGCACTGGAGTTATGCGCTCTACTTTCAGTTATTGTTAGGCAAATATAAGCAGGGTTTCACCCAACTGTTAACCTGGGGGCCGGGTTTTGCGTTTATTGCGCTTGCGCCCTACCACCTCGCAACAAAAAATCCGGCAAAAATTAAGCTGCCTTTAGCAGCGGCATTTTTAAGCTGGGTTTTAATGCTGCCCCAAGCTTTAGAGCCGCGCTACCATATTGGTCCTCTGATCTTATTAGTGTGCCTACCCTTTGCCCTAAGCCTGAACCGAATTGAAAATAAAGCGCCTTGCAAATGGGCCGCATTAATACTGGTGACGCTATGTTTTCACAAAAGTTTTTTACAAACCGGAATCTGGGGAACAAGTTGCGCGAGCTTAAACTCTCTGCTCTTGGGTTTTTCTCCGGGCAACAAACAAACTCAAAATCCGGTGATGGACGATTTGCGAATGCTCCAACTCTTGCTCAACAACCGCGCCGCCGTTACGGACAAAGTCCTTTATGCCGGACTCATTTACAACCACGGTTTAAAGCGCAAGACATTTCCCCAAAACGATTTGGACAGAGAAATGCTTTTCGATTTAGCGCAAGAAAGTTCGGACGCAAACGATTTAAAAGAGCGCCTACTGCGACTCGGAGTGCGCCACATATTGGTAAACCCGGTGGCCTTAAGATCGCATAAAAACAGCCCGCGCCCGCAGCTAAGCCTGGAAGACAAGCACTGGCAAAAAATCAGGGAACTTTTCAACGACCAGGCAAAACTTCTCATGGTGACCCCCAACAAAAATTTGATGTGGTACGCTCTTGGCAACGGGGGTTCCCTAGACCCAATTATTATTCAGCCGGAAGAAATCAGGGAAATGCCGATCATTGCGATCCAGTTGGCAGCACAGTGGCGCGCGCGAGGGCTCCTGGAACAAGCGCAAAACCTCTGTCAAGAAGCCGTTAAAGTGAGCATGCATCCGGAAAACAAAGCCGTTGCCAATGAATTGCTTGGATCTATTTTTGACGATCAAAAAAAAAGCTCCTTACGTTATTGAGTCCCGCTTAAATGATAGACTATGCTTGAAAATGACGATTAAAAAATGGTGGGATTCAAATTTTTTTAATTTACTGCAAATTTGGTTCTGGCTTTTTTTCATTGTCAAAACCTATATCTATTATACCTACTCGCTTTACAACACGCTATTTTTATATCCCATAGCGGCTTTCCTAATCATAAACCGATTAACCGCCCTGCTAAAACATTTTGAACCGAGCAAAGAAAACTCTTCTGCCTGGAACATAACCCTTTGCGCCTATCCGCTAGGGTTGAGATCTAATCAAATGTTGGACTACTTTCCCATTCTCCTGATCAATGGGATTATCTTTTGGTTCTATTTTGAGCGGAGCGCGTTTGGTTATATTTTTCTCTGGGTATTGCCGGCTGTCTATATTCGCAACAAACTGCGTAAAGCGGAAAAATCTATGGTGGCCCAAGCTTGATCAACAAGCTGAAAAAGTTAGCGGGCGCCGGGGACATATTGGCTTGCGCCTCTACGCTTTTGTTGGCGATCGTTATTTTTAGGCCGGCGCTATCCTTGCCTCCGCGCAGCGAACATTGGCATTTGATTTACACGTTCAACCACTTGGAAAAAGGTTTCAGAGGCATAGTCACAGTCGCCACCTATTTTTTGTTTGGACACTTTCGGTTTCAGCCCTTATCCCATTTTTTACTCTATATTTCCTACCGCCTTACCGGTTCCGCTTTTCACTTGCACAACCTAACCAACTTATCCATTTACTTGGCAACCATCACCCTCTACTATTTCCTGCTTAAATCCCTAATCCGTAACCGGCTCTTTGCCTGGCTGTTTAGTCTGCAAGCTGCTGTGCTTTATTCGCACTCTGACATCATCACCTGGTCCTACCACCTCCACGTTATCTTTGGCGCATTCGCTTTTTTTCTGGCCGCGTCTTGGGGCGCGCTTTATGCTTCCACCAGATCTATTTATGCTTTGATCATCGCCGACCTATTCATGCTGTCCGCCATGTATTGTTACGAAGCTTTTTTCTTCTTTCCACTGATACTTACCACGGCGCTTTACTCCTACCAAAAAGAAGAATCAAAAATACCAAACCAGCAGTTAATAAAAAATACTCTTATCCTTTACGCCGTCTACATCCTTTCATTTCTACTTTACTTATTGATCCCCCGTTTTATGGGGGACTTCTATTGGAACATGCGTTTGTCTAAGGTAGCGCCCTTATCCTACTCAATTTCCTATTATTTATTTTTAGGTAATTTCTTACAAATCCCCTACATCATTTTAACCGACATTTTTCACGTTAACTTTATGGTCAATTTTTTTCCCTGGATCGACTTGCCGCCCACCTACATCCAACAGTCCATTTACGTTATGAACCACCAATACGCCCGACTATATTCCTTAATCCAACGTTACCCCATAATGTACTTTTTTGCATTTTTATTGCTTTTAACAAAGGTGGGCAAATCACTTTTTAACCAGACGGATCAGCGTAGAGAAGGGCTTGCGTACGCGGGCTTGGCTGGGATCATACTCACGTACTTTCTTATTGTCGTTTTTGGCCGCATGATGACGAACGAACCGGAATATATCCTGCGCCAATTCCGTTACCAGTTTTTTCCGAACCTTATGGTCCTAGCCTTAATTGCGCACGCCTATTTATCTTGGACAAAAAAAGGGCATGGCTTCCTAAAAAAATGCGCCTTGGCCATATTTTTGTTAACTTCCATTTTAAGCAACGTTATTTACACCCGCAAAGCTATAA
>JAHFBY010000047.1:0-4631 GCA_023249835.1 Elusimicrobiota bacterium
CGCAACATTATTCAACGCCAGCAATAGAAGCTCTTCGTCATTGTCTTGTGCCGCCTCATTTAAATAGTGCACACAAAACTCCGGATCTTTAAGCTGTTCGAAAAGAAAATTATCATATAAAATAGTATGTTTTTTCATTTTTATCTCCTAAAGTCAGCCCAATATTCATGAGCTTTTTTAATGTCTTTAGATTGAGTGCTTTTGTCTCCCGCACAAAGCAAAATAATTAGGGCACTGCCTTTTAATCCTGCGTAAATCCTAAACCCTGACCCATAATTTATTTTCAGCTCTATAGAACCATTGCCAATGGATCTATAATGGCCAAGATTCCCGAGTTTAACTCTATCCAGCCTATTGGCAATGACAGCCATGGTTTTTTTATCTTTGAGCGATATAAACCATTCATTAAATGGACATCTCCCATTTTCATCAATATAGAATTCAATCTGCTTCTTAACGATCATTGGCTATATATTAAATGTACCATATATGAGACACTAGATCAAGCCCCCCCTGCTGAACCTCCCGCTCTACGCCGAACTAAAACTCTAGCGCCTTTAATTTAGTATAATTAATGCTTCCCATTAAAGAACGGTATTTGTTCCCCCTCTTCTAGTTAAAGAGGGGCTAGGGGGGAGTTGCAGTTTATGGCTAAAAAAGCGGAATTTGTTCATTTGCACGCGCATACGGAGTATTCGCTTCTGGACGGCGCTTGCCGCGTGGCGGACGACAAAGGCAAACCATCCGAGCTCGTCAAATATATCGCCCAACAAAAAATGCCGGCGCTAGCGATCACCGACCACGGCAACATGTACGGCGCCATTGAGTTCTATAACTCCTGCCAAAAAGAAGGGATCAAACCCATTATCGGCATGGAAGCCTACGTGGCCCCAGCGGGTCGTAGGGAGAAATCCGGCACCATTGGGGGCTCCAACAACCACTTGACGCTCCTGGCCAAAAATGACCAGGGATATGAAAACCTAATGAAGCTCACCTCCCAATCCTTTTTGGAAGGCTTTTATTATAAACCAAGGATCGATCTAGAAATACTGGAAAAATATCATGAGGGGATCATCGCGCTCTCCGGCTGTTTAAAAGGAAAAATTTCTGAATGTATTGCCAAGGGCCGGGAAGAAGAGGCTTTTAAAACCGCCGGAAAATATGAGGACCTCTTTGGTAGGGGCAATTTTTTCTTGGAAGTCATGGACCACGGTATTGAACTCCAGCGCACCGTGGCCAAAGTATTGGTGGAGTTTTCTAAAAAAACAAATATCCCCCTGGTCGCCACCAACGACTGCCACTACTACAAAAAAGAAGACGCCTACGCCCACGACGTTTTGCTCTGCATCGGCACGGGCAAAGTTTTATCCGACACCAACCGCATGAAGTACGCCACGCATGAGTTTTATTACAAAAGCCCGCAGGAGATGAACCAGCTTTTCGCTGAACTTCCCCAAGCCGTCAAGTCTACCTTAGACATTGCGCACCAGTGCCACACGGAAATAAAGTTTGACCGCATCCTCTTACCGCAATATAAAGTGCCGGAAGGGGAAACTTTGGACAGCTATTTAGAAAACCTCTGCTTGGCGGGCATCAACAAACGCTATAAACAGATGACGCCGGCGCTCAAAGAAAGGCTGGACTATGAACTCTCCATCATCAAGCGCATGGGGTTTTCCGCTTACTTTTTGATCGTGTGGGACTTCGTCCGCTTCGCCCGCCAGAACAATGTTCCGGTTGGACCGGGCCGCGGCTCCGGCGCTGGAAGTTTAGTGAGCTACGCTTTGGAAATTACCCATATCGACCCGATCCGTTACGGGCTGCTCTTTGAACGCTTTTTAAACCCGGACCGCCGCACCATGCCGGATTTGGACATCGACTTCTCAGACGAAGGGCGCGAAAAAGTGATCCGTTACGTCACCGAAAAATACGGCACCAACTCGGTAGCCCAAATCATCACTTTCGGAACCATGCAGGCGCGGCTGGTGATCCGGGACGTGGGCCGGGTGCTGGACGTCCCTTTAGCGGAATGCGACAAGATCGCCAAAATGATTCCCAAGGAGTTGGGCATCACTCTACAGGCCTCGCTCAAGCAAGTGCCGGAATTAAAAAAACTCTATGACACCGACGTCACTGTCAAACAACTTTTAGATATTTCGCAAAAGCTGGAAGGGCTTAAGCGCCACACCGGGGTGCATGCAGCCGGAACCGTGATCGTGCCCACCACCGCGGAACAAGATATTACCCATTACGTCCCGCTGTCCAAAGGATCCAAAGACGTAGTCACCACCCAATTTAACGATGAAAGCCTGCTCAAGCTCGGCGTACTCAAGATCGACTTTTTAGGTTTGCGCACGCTCACGGTTTTAAGCACAGCGGAAAAATATGTCCAAGAACGCCATGACCCGAATTTTAAACTTGAACTTTTGTCCTTGGAAGACCCCAAAACTTATCAGCTCTTAGCCGAAGCGCGCGCATCCGGCGTCTTCCAACTCGAATCTTCCGGAATGCGCGACTTGCTGCGCAAACTCAAACCCAGCAACTTGGAAGATATCGTCGCCTTGATCTCGCTTTACCGGCCCGGCCCCATGGGCAGCGGCATGCTCAATGACTATGTCGCTCGCCGCCATGCGGTCACAAAAGTGTCCTACGACCACCCCTCTTTGGAACCGATACTAAAGGAAACATACGGGATCATCGTCTATCAGGAACAAGTGATGAAAATTGCCCAGCTCATGGCAGGGTTCACGCCCGGCGAAGCTGATGTTTTAAGAAAAGCCATGGGCAAAAAGATCCCAGAAGAGATCACTAAATTTAAAAACCATTTCATCGAAGGCGCGCAAAAAAATAAAATCGACGTTAAAATCGCGGACAAGGTCTTTACGCAAATGGAACATTTCGGCGGTTACGGCTTTAACAAGTCTCACGCCACCGCTTATGGGCTCCTGGCCTATCAAACCGCATACCTCAAAGCCAACTACCCTCACGAATACATGGCCTCTTTAATTTCCTCAGTCATTGGCCACACGGCCATTGGCAAAGAAGAAGGCAATAAAATTGTGGAGTATATCGAAGACGCTCACTCGCAAGGCATCGAGGTGTTGCCGCCCAACGTGCAGACTTCCACGCTCCAATTTACTTTAACGGATTCGGGCTCTCAAACTAAAATCTGCTTTGGTCTATCCGCGATAAAAAATATCGGTGAAGGCGCAGTGCTCGAAATCCTTCGCGCCCGCCAGTCCGGCACATTTAAATCGCTTTCCGATCTCTGCTCACGGGTAGACACGCGCACCGTGAACCGTAAAGTCCTGGAATCTTTAATCCGGGCTGGGGCGTTTGATTTTTGCGGTCAACCGGCAACCCAAATCCGCGCCACGCTCATGGCGTCCTTAGACAAAGTTTTAGCTTCATCCTCTAAAACTAAAGAATTAGAAAGCATCGGACAAGGTTCGCTTTTTGAAAATGAAAACCAAGCTCCTACTACAGAAAACGCAGACCCGGGCCTGGTAAACGGAATTAAGGAATGGTCGGAACACGAACTCTTGAGCGCAGAAAAAGAGATGCTTGGCTTCTACGTCTCAGGACACCCGTTGGCAAAGTTCACCAAAGAAATGCGGTTTTATTCCACCCATACCCTCGCCAACCTCCCTGCCAATCCCAACCCCAACGCCATGATCCACGTCTCCGGAATCATCAGCAGCATCCGCAGGCTCCTATCCAAACAGAACAAAACGCCTTACGCCCGTTTTCGGTTAGAGGACATGGAAGGTGAAATTGATTGCGTGGTCTTCCCTAAAGCTTATGCCGGAGGGCTCGCGGAATTAATTGAAATCAACCAAATGGTGGTGGTTTCTGGACGATTAAATAAAAGCCAATTCAATGAAAATGCGGGACCCGAACTGTTAGTAGAGGAGATCGTCCCTTTAGAAAAAGCGCGCGAAACTTTAATTCAAAAAATAATTATTCAAGTGTCAACAGTGGGTTTAGAAAGCGCGCACATCAACAACTTAAAAAACCTTTTGGCGGAAACCCAAGGAAATTGCGCGGTGGAGTTTAAACTGCACACTCCCGGGCACGGCGATTTCAAGGTCGTTGCGCCAATTAAGACCAGACTCTCGAACGATTTGTTCAACGGTCTGAAATCATTGCTCGGCGAACACTGCTGGGAACTGGTGAGCGTCCCGCGCCGGCAAAATACAAGATCAAATTATGGATAAGTCAGCGATTCTTTGGCGTCTAAAGCTCTATGCACGACTTTCAGCAGAGAATCTTTACGGTAACGCTGAGGGAGCAAGGCAAAGGCATGGCTTTCAATGCCATCGGAACTTTCTTTGCTTATCCCCACCAGAATTACCGGCAACTCTCTGTCCCATTCACGTATTTCGTGCAAGAGTTCCGACCCGCTCATCCCGCTTAGCTGAACAGCGGAAATGACCAAGTCAGCGTCAGTGCTTTCGAGCACGTTTAAAGCTTCTTCACCGGAGTCAGCGGTAAGGATATTAACCCGCTCCTGCTCCAATATATCGTGAGCCAGCTTTAGTTGTCCTCGGTTATCCACAATGAGCACAGTAACTTTTCGATTCACAAGGTTTTTCCTCAAAAAGAACTGGATTCAAAGGTGTGTCGATCAG
>JAHFBY010000047.1:4641-9002 GCA_023249835.1 Elusimicrobiota bacterium
AAGTAAACAGCTAAAAATATGTCTAAAATAGGTGCAAAATGAAAACCAAACAAAAATTTATCTTTACGTCTACCCCTGAAAATTCAGGTCAAAGGTTGGACCAGTTCTTACATAACGAACTAAGTGTTCACTCGCGCAACCAAATTCAAAAGTGGATAAAACAGGGGGCCGTTTTGTTGAACGGACAACCGAATTCCCCCGCCTACTCCATCAAGTTACAAGATAAAATCAGTTTAGAAATTCCGCCTGAATCTATTTCGATTCTACCCGACGATATTGATTTGAAAGTGCTTTATGAAGATTCCTCGCTACTAATCATCAACAAGCCGGAAGGGTTAATCACTCATCCTACTGCTCATCAAAAAAGAGGAACCTTGGTCAATGCAGTTGCCCATTACCTGCAAAATCGCCGTGAAAAAACACCCTTTACCGGTGAAAGACTGGGACTAGTTCACCGCTTAGACAAGGACACCTCCGGCCTTATCATCTTAGCTAAGACAACTCGCGCGCTCGCTGCTTTAGCCCGACAATTTAAGGAACGGGAAATACAAAAGACTTACCGCGCGGTAGTTATTGGCAACATTAAAAGCCGAAAAGGACGGATTGAAGGGTCCATTGGCAAGAAGGTTGGATCCTTTAAAATGGACGTTATTTCCGGGGGCAAAGAGTCGCAAACGGACTTTAAACTTTTAGAGCAATATTCCGGCCACAGTTATTTAGAAATTTACCCTCGTACTGGACGAACCCACCAGATCCGAGTCCATTTTGCAAAAATTGGGTTGCCGGTATTAGGAGACCGCACTTATGGCCCCGATCCAGAACCTCAAACCCGAATGATGTTACACGCCTATAAAATAAAGTTTATCCACCCCATACAAAAAAATCCGGTGGAATGCATGGCGCCATTACCCCGTTCATTCAATCAGGTTTTACACGAACTACCCGAATAGAAACATTAGTTACCCCCCTTTAGGTTAATGAACCAGAGGAGGGTAACGGTCTTTTTTTCCCCTTCTTTGAGCACGCCGAAGAGCCCGCCCAGAAATTGAAATTGGGAATAGCCCTGGTCAAGGTTTGAACTGTAAATCCAAAAGGGGGCCAATCCCACGGTTTTGGACCGGGCGTTAGCTGACTCTACGGAAAAGTATGGAGGAATGATGCGGATTTGATCTTCCGCCGTCTTTAAACTCCAATATACCGGAAACAATATGTTCCATTTTAATTTTTCCCGTTCATGACGGAAATAAAGCGGAAACAAATATTGCATTTGACGGTCATTTTCTCGCCAATGCCAATAAAATGGGAATAAGGTTCGCGCGGATTTATACCTGGTCTGCGCCGACCAATAGAGAGGAAACAAAAGCGTGGTCTTCTCTGAACCGTCCCTTGAACTGCGCCGGTAAAACGGACCCGCCAACGTCAAAGAACCTTCATTGTCTCGTTTGCTCCAAAATCCGGGAATTAACAAGGTTTTTTGATGTTCTTCATCGTTCTTTGACTGAAAGAATAAAGGAAACAACAGGGCGCTTGAATCATTTCCCCGTTGTAAATGCCACCAAACTGGGAACACCACTTCTCTGTGCATAGATTCCCCCTTTTGCAGCCAGACCAAGGGGAAAACCGTATGTTGATTTAACTTATTTTGCGCGCGCCAATATAGAGGAACCCAAAATTGCAAGGATTTTTCCTCTTCCAAGTTTTTGTGTTCGATATAATTTAAAAAAATTGTCGTGGTCCGCCGCAAACGATCTCCGGATGAATCGCGGATTTTATTGTGGTAGTAGACTGGCAAAAAGACGCGACGGACAAACGGATTAGAGTTTTTCCAATAATATGGAAATACCGCGCCGCGCTCTACCCGTTCACCTTCGGTGTCCAATCCGTCCACCTCGTGCTGCCATAAAGGAAAAGGCGCGGTTGGAACTCTAAACCCTTTACTCTTATCGCTGTTAAGGTAGGCATACAACGGGTCCAATCGGTTTAGGTAATAGTGGTCTGTCCGCTCCCAATAATTAAAAAGAAAAAGCCTGCCCCGTTTCCAGGCGCGATTTTCCTTGTCAACTCCTTTTTGTAACCGGCCCGCAATAATAGGCAACCAAAGATCTGTCTCGTCTCTTTCTTTTCGGTAAAGATAAAACGGTAACACGCGGTGCGAATCAGCCAGATAATGGTGAAAAGTGTCCGTAGAGGTTCCCGTCTCATGAGACCTGGCCCAAATTGGGAACACCCCCTTTTCCTCCCAACTCCCTAAACGTAAGTGATAGTAGGGAATTAATGTCCGAAACTGCCAGGCAGGACGCCTCACCATCCAATAAATTGGCGGAAAAAGTTCATATTGTGTTTTTCCCCGGTGGTCCCAAAAATAGGGACCCAGAACGCCTTGAGTTTCTCGCCCTTCCCTTAAATAATAAAATCCCGGCAAATATAGGCTGGACCCGTTGGGAAATTGTGACCGGCGATATAGCGGCAAAAGCGCGAAAGACCTGCCCTGGTTTAGGCTTTCCTGCACAAAGAAAAAAAGAAAACCGGTCCACTGTTTTTCCGGGGAACGGCGATAAATCACCGGCGGGATGATCGCTAACACGTCATCGCCTTTCCGCCGCTTAAAATAAAACGGCACCGCAAACGTCCATTCAAGTTCCGCTTTGCGGTAATGCGCAAACAACGGAAAAATTATCGATGCGGCACGCTCTTGCGACCAAACCTGCCAGTAGAGCGGGAAAAAAATTCGTTTTTGCGCTAAGAGCGGACGACCCGGACTGTCCGGATCGGTCTCTTTAGAAAAAAAATAGTTTAAAAAATAGCCCCGCACGCGGTCTGGATCTTGGTCCCAATAAAAACCCGGACCCGCCCACTGCCAACGGTCAGCGTCCCGCTTATACCCCAACAAAGGAAAAACTGCGGTCAACTCATGTTCGTGCTGAGCGTCCCGATTCAGCCAAAGAAATAATGAACGAAATTGGTAAGAGTCCGGTTCTTGACGATATATAAAAAATGGCAGAAAACCTTCGGTTTTACCTCCCCAAGGCTCTTGCACGAAAACGTTTAAACCCGAGTGACCCCACTTTTTACCGTTAACGTCTTTAAAACGACTGAACAACGGCGTAATCAATGAAAAACTGCCGTCAGGACGAGAATGGCTCATGGCTAAGGGAAACAGCAAGTTCCAATCGCTACTTACCACCGCGCCCGTAGAACTCTTATCCTCATATTCGGTTTTCGTGCGGCCCCAATAAATTGGGAAAAAACTGCGGAAATGGCTTTCCCCTGAATTAATCTCAAACCAGGGAACAATAATTTTATATTCTTTAAACTGGTTTTCATCTCCTTTTTTCCAAAAATGCCAATACAAAGGAAAACCCACCTTAATCCTTTGTTCAGGGTTCAGGTCCCAATAAAACGGCAAGGCTAAACCTTGATCAGAATCCGCTAATTTGGACCGTAAATAAAATGGCGAATACCAGTTATCTTTTTTTGAGTCATATATCCGCACATAAAATGGAAGCAGCGCTTGATAAGACGAGAAATTCGGGTTAAGGCTCTTTAAGGACCAATAAAGAGGAAAAACCGTTTGCAGGTCTCGATCCTTGTTTTGCGCGCGGTAATAAAGAGTTAAAAAAGTCGTCCGTCCATGGGGGTCAACTTGGTTAAAGTAAAAAGGAAATAAAAAGCGCGTTTGGACGCCGGGCGACTTCTTGCTCCAATATGGCCCCAATAGGGTAAAACTTTCTTGGACGGTTTGATAGTTGACATGAAACGGAAACAAAACCCGAACTTTTTCTTCTTCGGTCTGCGAAGAATAATAAAACGGCGCCAACAACCGGATCCGTTCAGACGCGTCCTCTTTATTCCAATAAAGGAGCATGGCCATTAAAAATCGGCTTTTGATCGCGGGATCGGATTCATACCAAAATAAAGGCGGAAACCGGGCTGTCACCGGCTGCTCTGCCAAGAGCGATCCCGTAGAAAACAAACACAAACAAAAGAAAAGAACTGGAACAAACCGGTTTGCACGGCGGAAAATTTTTGTTTTCAAGGAATAAAAACCCGGGGCTTAACCTTGCTGATTCGGTTAAAATATAAAATTGAATCCAAAATTCTAGAGGAAGCCTGTCCGTCCCCGTAAGGGTTCACTGCGTTAGCCATTTTTAGGTACGCTGCTTTGCTCTTTAAGAGCGAGGCAATCTCGTTATAAACTTTTTTGCTGTCCGTCCCTATGACTTTAGCAGCGCCCGCTTTTACGGCTTCCGGACGTTCGGTTACGTTGCGCAACACAAGCACGGGTTTGCCCAAAGACGGAGCTTCCTCTTGCAAACCTCCCGAATCAGTTACAACTAAATAGGACGCTTTCAGCAAATGGG
>JAHFBY010000048.1 GCA_023249835.1 Elusimicrobiota bacterium
TTAACGGTGCAGCAGACCGCTACCCTTGACTTGCGCAGCCGATTGGGAACTGGAAACGAATTGGACGGTTTTACCGTTAATACCTTAAGCTTTTTAGATTCTATCCTTACCCTGCGCGCCCAGGGCGAAGCGTGGTTTAGCGCTTTAGCGCGTAAAAATGAGTTTGAATCTGCTTTCACTAAAGCAGACAGCGCGTTTAAACAGGCGCAAAAAATTACGGACAAGGGAGTAGCTGCGCTAAACTCAGCGCAGCTTGAGTATGATCGGTTAACCACGGCGCAGTCTGACCAGAAAACGCAGCAAAAGTCTTTAGATCAAATCGTTGCGGACCGAGAAAAGGAAACAGAATCGGTTCGGTCCATGCTGTTGGGAACGCGTTTGCGTTTGGGTCAAGACGGCGCTGAACTCGCGCTTGACGACGTAAAAGTGGAAAATCTTCTGCAAGGACAAAACGTGGAAGTTGCGCCGGGCCAAACGCTTTCTTTATCCGGACTTAAGTCTGACGCTGAAGAAACGCTCTCGCAACTGGCCCAACTACAAATCCAAATTGAGAGCCAAGGCCAGGCTCTGCAAAACAAAGAAAACGAAATTTCAGCCGCGCAAGATAAAAAGAAAACCGCGGATAAGGATTGGCTTTCTGCCTATGCCGATGCTCTCAGTACCTTAAAAAAAACGTTGCCTGATTCGCAAAAACCAGAGGAGGTTTTACAATCGGTTCAGTCCACTATTGATGGTTTAGTTCAAGCCGAGTCGGACAAAAATAAAGAACTGATTCAGGCGCAAGCAGCTTTGACTCAAGCCGAATCCGACTTAACTTCGGCGCAACAATCTTTTATGAACAGTCAACCCGGATTGGATAGCGCGCAAACTTCCAGGGAAGACGCCCTGGGTAAATTCAAAGACCGCGTTGTTTATTTACAAGATCAAGCCGCAGATTTCGCTTATCAAGTGGCCAATTTAAAACGCTATTCCACTAGTTACGGTATTTTAACGCAGGAGACGAGCGCTTTGGAAGCGCAGGTTCAAGTCTTGATGCAGGCTATTTCTGATTGGACGGAAGATGCGGAAGACGCGGAAGACGCTTTGAACCAAAGGGTTGGAATATTCGCCTATACCGAAGACTCCTTCTCTCGACTTTTGATTTGGAACCCGCAAAGCGCTTTAAATAATCTTGAGTCCAGATTTCAAACCTTATTTCAAACCGTGATTACGGCGTTAACGCAATTGCAAGCCAAACAAAAAGAAATTCCGGTTAAAGGTCAACTAGAAGTTTCTCTATCCAATTATCACAATTACTATGGCCTATTAAATGCACCCTCTCCCTTTACTATGTTAAAAGATCTAAATGTTACCGATCCTGCAATTAGAACTGTAATCAGTAATTGGGAAAAGAAAGGTAATGAGTATACCAGATTTTCAGAACCTGCTGTATGGGGTGTTTTTAATGGGGAGATTAGCAGCGAAATAGGTGTTATAAGCTCTAGTTTTCGTAGTATATTCTTTTCCCTACGTCGGGACGACCCCATACTGGATACATACTATTCTAGTCCCCTAGGCAGTATACTTCAAGCCGCTGTTAAGTGTTTAAACTATACCAACGCTATGGGCATGTTGGGATGGATACCGGCTTACGTGCAAACTGCGATTGCCAACTATGCTCAATTTTTTGGCTCTGTGCCAACAAGTTTAGCGCCTCTAATGCAAGCCGGCGGCGTTGATCCTGACAAGTATAGCCTTAACCATACGATCACCGGACAAACCTGGCAGGAGTTGAACACCGATGATGTGGCGCTGCTCCCCAACTTCATACAAAAAGCGGCAGATTGGTCCAGCGCCTTACAAACGGAACTCAGTTCCTGGCAAAGCAGTGTTGTAGCAAGCGAGAATAGTTATGCTGCGGTCTCCGCGCAGATCCAAGCAAGCCTTTCTAATGTTAAAGCCAAAGCTGTTGCCCGGCAGTCGGCCAAAGCAGCGGAGACGAGCGCCGCAGAAACAATTTCTTTGCGCAGCGCTGAAATGAAGGCTCTGCGATCGAGCTTGGCAAGCGCGGAATCGGTTTTAAGCGCGTTAAAATTGAGCCGTTCAGAGGTGGGGCAGGCACAGGCGCGGGTGGATCAGAAGTTATCGGAAAAAGAGGTCATTTTGCAGGCGTGGGAAATTTTAAAAGATAAGGCGGCGAACCTGTTGACCTTGTCCAAATTTCAGTTGGGGCATAACGAAGTGACCTTAACGAACAAACAGGCCCGCGCGATGGTGGATGACGGCATGGCGGAGGTTGGGGGCGAGTTCTATGGATTATCCGACTTGGATATTCCTAGCGGTGTGCGTTTTAAGGTGGACGTGGCCGAAGAGCATACCTACGCGCGCCGCAATATCAGCTACGATGGCCGGGGCCAGGTCCTGGGATACAAAGAGCTCTCATTTACCGGAAACAAAATTGATTTTCGAGGGATCGAACAAAAATGGGACTCGCTTACGAGCCTGGAAAAAGCAGGGATCTTTGCCGGCACGGAAGAGGCGCGATTGTCCGGCGCGGGTTCCTTGTCCATGCAAGAGATGATTTCACAAAAGTATGACCGTAAAGGACAACTCACTGATCAGGAAAGTAAGACGAGCGAAACCTCGCGTGAAGGATCGCAAACCCAAACCCGGACCTACAACAATGTCCTAAAAAACGCGGTCTACGACAGTTTAGGACACATGACCGAGTACCGCCGCACTGTAACCGAGCAAGACCCTTCTCCCACGGAAAAAGGAAAAGTTACGGTGGAGAGCACCATTGACCCAAGCGTTTACGATGAAAAGGGCCGGCTTTTAACGTCCAATGTCCTTTTTACCGAACGTATTTTGAACCTTTCCGGAATTGGTTACGCGTATGAAAAAAATTATGAAGTAAAAACCAAGGTGGAGTCTTACAACGATCTGGACCAGGTAAAACGCCAACTGCGCGTCACGACTGATTTTGATCCCATCACCAATGTTGCGGGCAAAGTGACCGTTGAAACGACTTTAAAAGATAACCGTTACAACGGACAAGGGCAGTTGGTTTCAAGCAAAATAAAGACCATCGAAACTACTAAGGCTGATTTGGATAAAGTATCCTCTCCTAAACTAGCCGCGGGCAAATCGAGCGTAAACGAAACTTGGGGATACCTCTACAACGCTTTGGGCCAGGCTGTACATTACATTAAGCTTTATAAGGATAAGGACAAGCTGGTGCGCGAAGAAACGCAACTGGAATATGATATTTCGGGAAAAGTCTCTAATTCTAAAGTTAAAATGACCGAGTCTGTTGCCGGCGGTTCAAACTTGGGGATTTTTTATCAGACCCGGGAAATTGAAACTTACGGTTTTGTTTATAACGCTTCCGGACAAGCGATCCGGCAAACTCGCAAGACTACAAGCGGCGAGAAAGTGGTTACTGAAGAGAGCGCGGAGGATATGCTCTACGATTCCGCTGCCCGGCTGCTCTATTCTAAAGACAGGGTTACTGAAAGTACCGGCGGCGTAGGACAGCCCAAAAGTTACGTTACTGCGCTCACTATCCATTCTTATGATGGAGAAAATCGCATTTTGCGCCAAACCCGCGCGACGGACGACGAAGGCAAGCGCACGGTTGAGTCCAACTTCAAAACCGATGACTTTGAGTACGACGGGCAAGGACGGGTAATAAAACAGGTTTTTCAAGTGAGAGAACGGTCCCTTGACGTTTTGGGCGCAGAAACACAGGGATATCAGAAAGATTATTTAGTAGAAACTAGTATCCACGCTTACGACGCCGCGGACCAAGTGTTAAGTTCTACGCGCAAAGAAATTGAAACCGTATCCGGCGCGGTAGTCACTGAAGAGAACCTTTTCAGTTACGGCATTTCCGGCCGGTTGCTGGAAAGTTCTACCGTGCGCCGGGAAGAGGCCACTGGCAAGACCGCGACTTCTGTGACCATGGCGCCGGTTTCCGGATTTAACGGAGCAGGGCAAATGACGAACTTTGTGACGGTGAGTTTTGAAGGGGACAGTTTGGAACTGTTAACCGCTAGGTCAGGCGGGTTGTCTTCTGAAAAGCGGAGCTGGTCAGACCTTACGGCAAAAGAAAAGAAGGCGTTTATTAACGGGGACATGAAACAGCGGCTGCAAAGCACCGTTATTTTAACCTTTATGGACGAGGTTTCTTACGACGTTAAAAATCGTATGCAAGGGTGGGTGAGCCAGGCGCACGTTTATGGACCCGCGACCGTAGGTTTGGAACGGGTGTTAACGCAATCTTACGGCGCTTTAGGATTGGGTTCCTCTGGCATGGACGAGGCTGTTTCTTTGTTCGATCAAAGCTTGGGCAATGCCGCCTTGATTTTTTCTGACGGACATGAAGTTTTAGCAACGGATTTAAGCGCGGAAGAAAAGAGCTTGTTGGCCCGTTTAGGAATGGGGCTAGAGGGTTCCGGATCCATTTTGCGCGATGAAAAGATCAGCGATCTCAAAATTCGTATGGCGCTGGACAATCTCACGGCCTCGCTGCGCGTGCGTACAAGTTACGACGCTTTAGGCCGGGCGGATAGTTACGACGAGGTAACTTTGGACGGCGGACAGTCTGTTTTTAACGGTCAATACGTTTCCTTAAAAGCAGGGAACATAACGCTCGATGTTTTGGATGATGTGTGGGGAAGTTTGGGATACTCTAGCAGCGTTAATAAAAAAGACGCGCTATTTTTGCCTAACGTTTATGCCTCTTGGACCCGTATGGAACAGATGCGCTACAACGCTTCCGGAGATTTGGAAACCTGGAGCCAAACCAAACGGGAACTGCAGTTAAAGGTAAAAGATCTGAACGCAGAGCCTAAAAACAGTCAATTGGAACTCTCGGTAAATAGGGTGAGCACTAACTCCCGAGAAGAAACGGTTAAAGACGCGCTTGGCCGCGAAGTAGCAGTGCGGGAGTTGAGCACGGGATCGAACGGCGAAGCGAGCCGTACCTGGATGTTTTTCCGCTATGACGGCCAGAGCCGGGCAGTAGAATCTTTGCGCTTGAGCGGGGAGATCGCAGAAGGGAAAACCGATTGGAGTTCGGAGCTGACGCAAGTTAAAGAGTTCGTGCACTTGCAAAATCAGGACCTCTACGGCGATATTCGCGTGGAGCGGACCAACAAAGTGCAGTTGGGAGAATCTTTAGTAGAAATGACTGCAGGCGGGCTCAAGGATTTTGTGGAGAAAGAGTTCGCTGATTTTGCGTTGGGTAAAACCGCAGCTTTTGCTAAAAGCGCGGAAAGCAAAACCACGGTTGAAACCACGCGCTTTGAATATGATACCGACTCGGTTCCGCCGCGCATAGCTAAAAGTGTGACCGCGCGCCAGGGCGAAACCGGGCCCGCGAGCGCAGAAGAGACGCTCTACTTCTATCGCATGGCCGGAGACCCAAAACCCACCGAAACCCGCACGCGCAACGTTAAAAATGCGACTCTGGCTGGAGGCGAAGCACTCTCGTCCTTTAGGGTGGAAAGCTATTGGACGCCCGATCCAAGTGATCAGACGACTTGGGAAGACTCTATTTTAAGTTATAACAGCCAAGGACTGTTGTCTGAGAGCCGAGTTGCCAAGATTGACGAGCAGGGAGTGGAGTCCGCGGAGAACACGCAGTATTATTATTCCGGGGGTAAAGTGAGCCGCACGGTTAAAGAGAGCATGACCAATTTCACTTTCGCTTTTGGCTATTCCGCAGCGGTTAATCCGGGAGTGCCTGGGGATTTCCGCGTCTATGCGGGCGGGGGTCAAGTTACGCGCACTTCGAGCTGGTTTAATTACTCAGGCCGTCAGCTCAGCAGTTCCTATGTGTTGACCGGGAAACCCGAAGGGTTTACCGCGGCAGAGAAAAATATTTTTCGCTATGATGGCCAGGACCGCGTGAGTTATTCGGAGAACATTTCTTTGGAAGGGGTTCCGGCAGGGACTGACTTGAGCGCATTTGATTTTGATTCCGCGGCTTTTGCGCGCACAAACACGGTGCGGGACGGCTACCGTTACTACGAGTCAGGTCCGCACACGGGACTGGCAGAATCCTACCGTGAAACAACGCAAAGTTCTGCCACGAATGATAAATTGACTATCCGCACCGTAAGCGACATTGTTTACGATGACTTGGACAGGATTCAGTCGAGCCTTAGCGTGGAACAGGACTTTGTTCTGGAATCAGGAACGTTGCGCGCAGTTTCAGTTTCTCGGACGGTTCAAATGCGAGCTGGAAGTTTCGGTAAAGAAGGTTACGATATTTTTGGGCGCATGCAAAATTTGAACCGCGTGACCCAAGAGGGCGAGATGGTTTATACCGAAGAGATTGAAAACTATTTTTCCGCGGTGGACGGGCGGGTGGTTTCCTCCTATATTTTACATTCTGACCGCGACGCTGCGGGCGGAGAACTTTGGAGACGGGACTACAGCGAAGAGATGGTTTATTTAGAGTTTGATCTGCCGTATGGGCGGGTAAAAAGTTATAAACAGACCTTGGTGGAAGAAGGCAAGAAAACCGTTGAAGTGGTGGATAGCGTTTATGACGCTAAAGGCCGTAAAATACAAATCCAGTCTAACCGCACTGAGGCTGGGTCGCGCGCAATTCGAACCTTAACGGAAGTGACTGGTTTTGACTCTTTAGGCCGTTCGGCAAGCTATAAGCGCACAATTGTGGATCAGGGCAAAGTGACTACGGAATTGACCGACGGAATCGTTTATGACGATCAGAGCCGGGTAAAAGAAAGCCGCACGCAAAGTACGGAGAAAGATATTTTGGGTAACGGCGCTGTTTTAAACCATACCGCCGAGCAAGTGATGAGCCAGCGTTATGACGATTATGGGCGCGTTACTGATTTTACGAAGGTCACCACTCAGGGGGAAAGCAGTATTCAAATTACGGAGCAGGGCTCCGCCCTCCGCTATGACGCGCAAAACCGGATGATCCATCAGGAGTCGAGTTTTTCGGAACAAGACGATTCTGGATTGCTTTATAAGAAAAGTTATCAGGTGACCACGGATTTCACGGCTTATAATTCCCAAGGACAAGCCTTGTCGTGGACTAAGGTCACGAAAGAAAATAACCGGGTTTCGGAAGAGCGCAGCACGGCAGGCTACGACGCGTTGGGCCGGATGGTGCAAAGCGCCTCTAACATCCACGAACGGGGCTATAACGCCGACGGTTCTTTAGGAATAGAGCATTCTTACAGCGTAGAAAGCCTGCTTGCGTACGACGATTTAGGTAGGATAACGCAGAGCGCGCGAACCACGCGCGACGGGGAAAAAGTAAGCGTGGAAGAGTCCGTCCAGCTCAACTATGATTTAAGCGGACGATTAATGGATTCTACTTACCGCACCCAAGAGCTAGACCACAGCGTTGTAACGCGCACGCAAACCTCTTGGAACAGTTTGGGCCAAGTGAGCGGACTGGTTCGCACTGCTTGGGAAAACAACGATCTCTACAAGAGCGTGGAAGAAGTTTCCGGGCTCACATACGACTCACAGGGCCGCGAGCTTTCCCGCGCCACTAAAATTACGGAGAGCGCGGTTTCGTTTCCACAGGACGAGAGTGCCAGTCTTGGCCTGGCCTCCAGAGGGTTAAATAAAAGTTCCCTGGCGTGGATGAAAAACATCACTTACAATGCCCTGGGCCAAACCGCGTCGTATGACCGCACGACCCAATATTTGGACGAAAAAGGCGCTGCGTATAAGCAGATGTCGGAGACTGTATCGGCCTTGAGTTACGACCTCTTAAGCCGGAACTTAGCTTCGCAAACGCTTAGCCGGGAATACCGCAAAGAAGCAGATAATAGTTTTACGCTGAGCGGAGTGGAACGGAAGACGCAAAGCAACGTGTTAAGTTATAATGCCCTGGGTCAAGCGCTGCGCACGAACCGGTTGACGCAAACTATTGTCTTGGGAACGTTAATCCGCAGCTTTAAAGAAAGCGCGCTGGAGGACAATGGCTATGACGATCAAGGGCGGATTCGTTCCTCCAGCGCGCAAAACGAAGAGAGGAGCGCGGACGGAAGTTTGCTCTCGCTTACCCAAGTAACAACCACGGATCAAAAATACAATTCGGCAAACCAAACTTCAAGTTACAAACGCACGAGCGTAGACGGGAGCAAGACCACGGAAGAGAGCATCTTAAACGAATTGCGGTACGATGTTTGGGGACGGTTAACCTATCAGTTGAGTGAAATTCACGAGTATGGCCAAGACGGGAACTTTGTGCTGGACCACACTTATCGCCAGAGTTCCGAAACCCTTTCTTATGATGATCAAGACCGCGCGTCCGGTTTCCGGCAGAGCAGTTTAGACGGCAGCCGGTTCAGCATAAGTTTAACGCAATCCGCGCTTTACGATAATCAGGGGCGGATGCTAACCTATAAGAAGATCACAACGCAAGATGATCAAGTGATGGAAGAGCAGACCCTTACGGACAATGTTTATGATGTTTTGGGGAGGCTGCTGCAAAGCTGGGTGAAGAGCACGGAGCGAAGTTTGACCGGCAGCGCGCACTCTAAGACTCAAGAAATTTTAACGCAAAATTTAAAGTTTGACGGGCAAGGGCGCGCGCTGCTCATGGAGCGGCAAACCAAGGAACTCGATTCCGCTGGCGCAGTGGTAAAACTGACGACGGAGAAATCGAGCGCAGAAACGCAATATAACGGTTTAGGTCAAGGGATCCTCACCGCAACTCAAATCACGGAACAAAGCGCAGATACCAAAAGTTTAAACCACAGCTACAGCGTTATCATGGAAAACAGCGCCTATGACAATCGCGGGTTAGCCGCCCAATATAAGCGCACCACAACCGATAACAAAAAAAAGACCGTGGAGCAGACTTTAGCAGATCAAGTTTATGACGCTAAGGGGCGGTTGTATTCTAACCGGTTGTCGGTGCAAGAGTTGGTCGCGGAC
>JAHFBY010000378.1 GCA_023249835.1 Elusimicrobiota bacterium
CTATGCGGCAGTAGACAATTTGGGCCAAATAGGAAAAAAAAGCGGGCTGGGAATCGGATCGTCTAAAGTTACCCCAATAACCCAAAAAGCAGGGTTACGCGTGAACGGAATATTTTATAGTTCCGGAACTAATAACCCGTTTATAGTCTCAGGCCTAATCCCGAATACGCTCTACGAACTAGGCGTAAAACTTATCAGCAACGAAAACCAAGCAAGCCCAGAAACTAAAACGCCGGGCGTTACTCTGGCCGCAACGCCCGGCAAACCGTTTGGATTAGCGTTTACCACTCAATCCATTGCCATAAGCTTTAACGCCAATAGTAATCCAACCAATAACACTCGCTATGAAATTTTTAATACGGATACCGGCCAATACGTGCGATTAGACGGTCGGGTACAAAGCGCTGTAACATCTTATGCCATTATTAACTTGGAAAACAATGGCGTGGCTCATACCGGACTCTTATCCAACACCGGGTATCACTATAAAGTAGCTGCTTATAATACGGATGGGATTAGAAGCGCAGAGTCGGCCTCAGATACAATTTATACCTTAGCTGAACCGCCCGTAACAATTTCCGGACCCATTATATCCGGATCAGGTTTGAGCGTAAATTGGCAGGCAGTAAAAAATGCCGCCGTTGCTGTCTATGAAGCGCAAATTAGTATGGACCCCGGATTTGGAATGGTGGCACAAAGTTCGCAAACGTTCACCACCGGAGCAACGTTTTATAGTTTAAACGCAAACACAAACTACTACGCTCGCGTACGAACACAAAGCCAAGGCGGACAGTGGACTCCGTATACCCTTTTAGGATCGCGCGTAACACAAGCCGGGAATATTGTATTGACGCCGGAACCAACGGTTTTTGTATCCAGCGCAATCCTGTTTTGGCAAAAGGAAGAAGGGTTAGAATATAAACTTGAAGCTGCTCAAGATGCTAACTTCACTAAAGCCGTAGTTGTATCGGAATGGCTAAACCAATCTTCCTGGACTTTCACTAATTTGGCGGCAAACACAAACTATCATTTTAGAATCAGGAACCGAACGAGCAATAATGATGAAGGAGGAATCCAAAACTTTAATTCCAAAACAACGCTGGCGGCAAAACCAGAGCCGGACAATCTCTTTGTTGCCAAAACTCAAAGTTCAATTCAGTTTTCTTGGCAGATAGGAACAAACTCGCCGGACACACAGTTCTTTGTAGAAGTGTCCACAGACCACTCTTTTGGATTCATCGCTGGTCAAAGTGTCTTAGCCGTTAGCACCTACGCTACCGTTTATTTCTTACAACCCAACACTATTTATTGGGGCAGAGTTAAAGCTAAAAGTAAAAGCGGGGCAGAAAGCCAACCCCTCGACCTTTCTTCGCAAACTACTCTTGCTCCGGCTCCCACGGTGTTGGCTATAACCCCAACTAACGTTTGGCTAAACGTTAAAACTGCTTCTTTTACTGCGGGCCGATCAGACCACTTTCATTATCGGTTAAGCACACAAACTACAGAAACTGTAAACGCTTTTGACACTTTATGGGACGGGTCGCTTACAGGAATAAAAATTCCCGAGGAAGGAGACTGGTACCTGCACGTTCGCGGCGATAATATTGCAGGTGAAGAAAGCGGGCAAACGCGCGCCGGCCCTATCCGGCTCGATTGGAGCGCGCCCACCAATCCTGCGCCAGTACTGCCCACAATGGGGGCAGTGGTTATGAGCCAAACACCGGTCTTTACCTGGACCGAAAGCCAAGACAAATCTCGCGTGCTGTACGCCTTAGAAATATCCGCCGGCGCTGACTTTGCCGCAACTATCGTTAACAAAATAAATTTAAACGCCAACACTTTTACTTTAGACGGCGGCCAAAAATTTACTGATATGACTGACTATTACTGGCGCACTCGCGCCTTAGACGAAGTCGGCAACTTTGGCAACTATAGCCCTACCGGCAGGTTTTCTATCAACTTCGGACCGCTCGAAATTGTAGCCCGAGAGACTTTTGATTTGGACAACGACGGGTTAGTGGAATCGGTTCGAGTGCTCTGCAACATGGAAGTTCTAGACACTTCTGTAGAGACCTATCAGTTTGTCTTAAATGACGAATTCAGAGCTAACGCCTTCTATACCGGGCCCGTTGCCAACGACAATGAAATTTTCCTTGTTTTTGCCTCCACCTTTTCCGCTGATTCTGAACCGTTGTTAAAGTATACAGGCACCACTTTGCGTTCTGTTTCTGGGAAGTTAGCCGGAACCGAAATCCGGGGAACAGCGGTTAAAGACAGGGTGGGTCCAGTGATCACGGGCGTGCGGGTAGCCTCTAACCTTAAACAGCACGTCACAATAGTAAGCGTGCAGTTGTCGGAATCCGTACCGGCAAGCGAAGTAACCGACGTTAACCGTTGGACGTTGGTCTCTAACGCCGGGATTAATTTGTTGGACTATTTTGCAGGAATACAATATAACCCGGGACAGCGTATTGTGCGGTTTACCCTTGCGCGCGTGTTTCCGGACTTGGAGTACGTGCGGGCGCGTATGGTCAATATGCACGACACCCAAAATAACGGCGTACCCCAGAGCGCCAAGGACAGCGAAACAATGACAGAACTCTTGGCTTTAGACGCCAAAGCTAAGAACGGGGGCAAGTTTCCCAGCGGAAACGCGGTTGACGCAGCAACCGATATTAAAATTAACTTTGACCGCGAAATTAGTTCCAGTTCAGCGCAAGTTAACATTAAAGTAACGCAAATTGAAGATAACCAGGGGATTGCAG
>JAHFBY010000379.1 GCA_023249835.1 Elusimicrobiota bacterium
CCTGTGTCCACCCACACGCTGCCGTCGCTGGCCAGAATCCTGCCGGTAAAATCGAAGGTGACGGCGGCAACGCCGCCCGAAGGCATCGGACGCTGGGCGCCTCCCAAGCCGGGGTGGATCTTAAATCTCACCCACGTAGGATTTCTTTGCCCGTAGTTGGTTGAATTGTAGGCAGACACGACCGGTGTGACCCCCCCAAGCTTCAGGGTCCTGCCGGTTCCTCCCCAAGTAACGGAGGACTGGACCATCGCATCCGCCGCGTGACCGCTGGTAACGCTCCAAAATTCGGAGCCGTCAATCGTGGTGTCCGGTGTTTTGGAATCAAAATTATCAAAGTAGGTATCGTTGATGGCGTTGGCGGAAGAGGAAAAAAACAAAAAAGCGACGATGAATAAAAAAAGAAATTTATTTCCTTTTCTGTTCATGGCCAAGCCCTCTTGTCGTCAAAACCATCCCTTCTTGTGTTGCTTCACAGGGCCAGGAGCGGCTGCCTCCGGAGCGGCAGGCTTTTGATCCGCGTTCTCTGCGGGCTTGATCAAAGCCAGACGTCTTGTGATTTCTTTTTCTTCATTGGGAAAAGACCCCAGCATCGCCTTGAGTTCTTCAGTCGCTTCGGCAGGTTGATTGAGGCGTGTATAAGCATCGGCTATCCAATAACGCAACGAAATATTTTCCGGCTTCTTGGCGGCGATGCCCTTGACGATCCCGATGCCCTTGGCGCCCTGGCCCACCTTCATTAAAAAAGCAGCGTATTCGACGTTGACCCCGACATCATCAGATCTTCCAGCGACTATCTTATCCCAAATCGCCAGCGCCTCCTTGTCCTGCCCGGCCGCCACTTGCGCCTCCGCCATATCGCGCAGCAGTCCGGTATCCGAGGGAGAAGTCTCCAACGCCTTTTGGTAGAAAGCAGCTGCTTCCGAGGGCTTTTGACGCCGCATGCAACTCTGAGCGGCCATCCGGAAAACCTGCGGCGCAAACGTCGGGTCCTCCGCCGCGATCTTTTCGATCTCCGAAAAATCAGCCGCTCCGGACGATTTCTCCGTCTCTTTGTCGGTAGTTTTCCCAAGACCCCATTCAGCGCGCGAAACGCCCGTCGAAAAAATGACTGCGGCAACCGTCAGCGTATCCACTACCCGCCATTTTAGCCGTTTGCTTTTTTGCATCGGATACATCTCCTTAAGTTTTAAACCCTATTCTAAACTCTTCCATTCCCGTCCAAACACCGTTTCCACTCAGAAGATGTAGCCAAGAAGAGACTTGACCCCCTTTACTTTCTGTTAGACTATGATATAGTTGGCATATGGCATTGTTCCATCGTGAAAGAAAAAAGTCTATTTCGAATCTATTTTTTGATATTTTCAAGTATGTCATTATTGGTAGTTGCTTAAGCGGCTTCTTTAAGGATATGGAGATTGACGTAAAAATTTGGGTGCTGTCAGCCGCGGTAGTTTGCTTAGTTTTAGGATTTTCATTTTGCCCTGACAAAGAAAAGGAAAAATAACATGAGCGAAGCGACGGCATTACTGCTCCTGGCGATTGGCGTTGTATTGCTGAGCCTGTACGGAATTGAGCAATACCGGTTGAAACATCCGCACCCCAAAAGATAAAGCGTGATCGCGCATTAATTTCCCGCCCTGCCCCGTCCCCGCGTTGGATGCTGTTTTCATTTTGTGTCATCTCTAAATTCCTCCCATCGCAGTCAAAAGATGTAGCCAAGAAGAGACTTGACCCCCTTTATTTATTCCTTTACTTACATCAAACAAGAGCCGCCAAGATATCCATTATAAAATACTGGATTACCTCCGCTACTACTTTCTATTAATCCAATTAAATGATAGCCAATTCCAGGTCTAACTGGCAAAGATGCTCCAGAAAAAGCATAATAAGCAGTATTAGCACCGGCTTGACAAGAACTCAGTGCTATATAAGGCGTTGTTCCATTACCATCTAGGGCAACAGTAACTAATTGAGAGGTAGAAGCATAATCCATTTGGAAACTAAATGATGTATTCACTACCGTGTAAGAATCTCCGCAAACAAGTTGAATTGAAGAGTTGGAACTATTATTCCAATACCTATATGCTCCTAAGTTATAACTATGATTTCCAGTATCAACAAATTCTAACGCGCGCATTACCTTATTTTCCGCGTTGAATACAAATCTTTTTAGCAAGCTATCTTCAGTAACATTACTTCCACTTCCCCTTATGGTGCCTACATAGCGACGGGTCGCGTCGATAGCAGTCCCATTGGTGCTCTTGACGTATACACCGTCCTGTGTGGGTAGGTTACTTGCGTAAGTACCGCTTGCAAACCGTACGCTCGTACCGGCGGCGCTATTACTCCAGCCGGACAATTCCAGGGTCAACGTGCCGGCATTATTATAAAGAAAAACATCGTAATTGGTGTCAACAGCAACGCTAAGCGCCAAACTTCTTTCCGCAAAACTAAAAAGGATCCACTGCGATCCATCATAAAGAGCAACCTTGTTGCCTTTGTAGGGGGTAAAATATATCGTACCCGCGCTGGTAACGTCGCTACTGGTAACCGGGGTCCCACTGGTCAGCGTCAGTCTCCCCCCAGAAATCCCTGGGTCCACCACTTGACCTGCTTGCGCTGAGGAAGCAATCAATAAAACCAGAGCCATCCCTCCAAAAATTTTTAACAATTTCATACGACTTCTCCTTTTCTACAAAACTCTCCAGTTGGTGCCATCGGACTGGATGCTTATAGCACTATTCAAACTATTCAAATAATA
>JAHFBY010000380.1 GCA_023249835.1 Elusimicrobiota bacterium
AAAGCGCCGGCATAACTAATTGGCGTTCCCGCTTCTACATCTTTAATAAAAACAATGCGACTTTTCCACGATAGCACTGGTTCTAAAAGGTTATATCTCTTGGGGTGGAAGGGGTTGGCGCCGTAAAGCGCAAGCCCCGGGCGCACGAGCGTTAAATGCGCTTGTGGGTATTTTAATAGCGCCGCTGAATTAGCGCAATGAATATAGGGTATTTGCACGCCGGCAGATTTCAACGTCCGGGCAAATTGGGTAAAGAGTTCCAATTGCCGTGAAGTAAAACCAGGATCCTCGGAAGATCCTGAAAAATGAGTATAAAGGCCTTCCAATTTTAGTTCGGGATTTTTCCGAATCATTTGGATCAAGGCCAAACCGTTTTGCAAGCTAACCCCGATACGGTTCATCCCTGTATCAATTTTAGCGTGCACATAGACTTTCTTGCGCAATTTTCTGGCAAAGTTTGCGCATTGCGCTGCGGACTCAAGGCTGGCTACGGTTACACGAATATTAAACTTAATAACTGGAACGAGGTTTTCAAACGGGAAAATATTTCCCAAGATCAATATAGGCGTTTGGATTTTATTTTTTTTTAAGCTCAACGCCTCTTCAACTGAAGCCACGCCCAAAAAGCGGGTGCCTAAACTTTCTAATGTTTGCGCAATTTCGATTAATCCATGTCCATAGGCATTAGCTTTAACAACGGAAAGCATTGCGCAGTCAAGGGCCAATTTAGAGGCGAGGTGTTTATAGTTATGTTTTATTGCAGAATGGTTAATTTCAGCCCAAATTGGCCGATAAATCTTATTTTCGTAAAAAAAGAGTTTCTTACTTGCAGTGTGTTTTAGCCTCATAGGGGGGAGTAGGTTTCAAATCGAGCGCATTCCCCCATAAAAACTAAATCCACTTCGCCTTGGGGGCCGTTCCTTTGTTTAGCAATAATGAGTTTTGCTCGGCGCTTAGTCTCTTCATCCACTGGTTCTTGCTTATACATTGCTTCCCTATATATAAAAGCCACCAAATCCGCGTCCTGCTCAAGCGCGCCTGACTCACGCAAGTGCGAGAGCTGCGGTTTACCGTCCCGACCGCGTTCCTCCGGAGAACGGTTCAACTGCGATAATGCGATTATGGGCAAATTTAAGTCATGCGCTAAACCTTTTAATGAGCGGGATATCTCGGCTATTTCCACTTGCCGGCTTTCCGGGCTGCGGCTAGAACCCTGCATCAACTGTAAATAATCAATGACTAGAAGAGCCAAAGGTGTGCCTTTAGCTTTTAAATGAGTGGCCAACCGACGTGCAGATGATCGCAATGTAAGGATAGACATGGCAGAAGTGGAATAATCTAAATAGAGCGGAGACTCTGCCAACATTTCCGCTTTACGGGTAATAGCCGGCCAATCCGATTTTTTAAAAAATCCGGTGCGCAAACTCTGGAGCGGAATCGCCGTAATTGAACTAAGCAACCGCATACCGATTTCCTGCTGGCTCATTTCAAGAGAAAAAATAGCCACAGGCAACTTTTTATTTACTGCCACATGTTCACAAATATTGAGCGCAAAGGCTGTTTTCCCTACGCCTGGACGGGCGGCAAGAATAATTAGGTTTCCCCGCTGGAGGCCGGCTGTTAGTTCATCTAATTTGGCAAACCCCGTGGAAACCCCAGTGATGTGCTCTTTTTTCTGATGCAGGACCTCCAAATTTTCAATGATCCCCTGGAGCATATCCCCAACCGGATGCAATCCTTTTCTACCGGGCTGATCAGCAATGGCATAAATAACGCTTTCTGCCCGGTCCAACATGACGCTGGCGTCCTCATTTTCCTGATAACATTCCTGCACCACCTGAGTAGCGCCGCGAATAACCGTCCTTAACACTGCTTTTTGTTTAACAATATCAACATAATGTTCAATATGCGCTGCCGTGGCCACGGAGTTAATTAACCGAACCAAATATTCAGCTCCGCCGATTGAAACCAACTGCTCTTGGCGCCTTAACTCTTCGGCTAAAGTAACGGTATCAACCGCGCGATTATGTATGGATAGATTGCGAATGGCTTGAAATATTTTTTGATGGGTAGGATCGTAAAAACTACTTTCATCGAGCACTTCTAAAGCGCGGTCCAAAGCCTCTTTTTCAATCAGCATCGAACCTAATACGGCCATTTCCGCTTCAATAGAATGCGGCGGAACTTTTTGCAAAAGATCAACCATGAAATAAATCCGCTAAATTATTGCGGCTACAGGATAGTGCTTATTAGGACTGGCGGCTACAGAGCTGCGCTCTTGCCCCCTAGGAAGCGGGTATGTTTTTGGAAACTGCCGGGCTGAGCTGAGCCGCAACCTCTTTACCGCCAACATTAATTTTTATTGGAACGTTTAATTTTGTATGCAGCCGTATAGAAACTTCATATTGACCTACAGATTTAATAGGTGTTTCCAGCATAATATTCTTTTTGTCCACAACAAATCCCTTTTGCGCCAGAGCCGTTGCCACTGTTTGGTTAGTCACAGACCCAAACAAATGCCCCTCTTTACCTACCTTAACTTCCAAGTCTAATTCTATTTTTTCTAAACGATCGGCAATGGCTTTAACTGTTTCAAAATTCTTATTAAAAACAATCTCTCTGGATTTTTTTTCTGACTCCCATTTTCGCAAATTTGCGGGAGAAGCAGGCAACGCTAAATTTCTAGGGATCAGGTAATTGCGGGCATACCCGTCGGCTACTTCATAAATTTCGCCTTCGGCTCCCACGTGTTCAACGG
>JAHFBY010000381.1 GCA_023249835.1 Elusimicrobiota bacterium
TTAACGCCGCCTGGAATTTTCCCCGGTCAACCGCCACGATAATATTTGACCAACCCGCTAAAAATGGCTGGGACTGGTCAGTGGGGCTCGGACGAGGCGGATGGTCCGGATGAGAGTGAAAAAGGCCCACTTGATCTAAGCCTTGCTTTTGGGCGAGCTCCAAAACTTTAAAATGTTCCGAAGGGTCAATGGCGAACTCATAATTGCCGCCCGCCCGCGCCCTTTCTAAATTTAAGCTCACCGCTCCGGCAGCAATCAGTTTTTCCAACTTTTCCGCATGGCCCGGCTCCAAAATATTGGTCAAGGTCCGCACTTTCAGAACCTCGGCGCTAACCCCTACGCCGTCCCCTTCCCGACCTAAAAGCACGCCGCACACCTCTTTCGGATACCCCAGTTCACAAACCTGCTTTAAATATTCCCACTCCTGCGCTAAAAACTTTAACTGGGCCGTCATTATTTTGCCGGACGGCAGAGCTCGCAAGGGCACGCCTTTCGCAAATGCTTATACGCATAGATGCCGGAATTATGGCCATCGCTGAAATCTATTCGGAGCGCGTATTGACCAACCACGCTCACTCCCATACCTTCCAACACCTCCGGCAAACATGAATCAACAAGAAGTTTGCGGCCCGTGATCTCTTCCACACAAAAGGCGCATTGACACTGTGTGCGCAAATAGCGAAATCCATATACGCTCAAATGCCCGTCTTGCCAGGTGATCTTTAGCTCCTTGCGGCCTAATTTGCGCAGCTCGCGCGGTAGAGGGAAGTTTTCAGACAACGGGTTAGCTTGATAGGGTTGACTCATACTGCTTGCGCTTCTATACCGGCTCTTCAATAACTTCAAGCTTAGAACCGGAATATCCGGCAATGCTGACCTGCGCCGCCATTTTACGCGCAATGTCCCGATAAGTTTTAGCTACCGGCGAATTCGGCAAAGATATAACGATCGGCGCGCCTAAATCAGATTTTTCACGAATAGCTGTCTCTAAAGGAATCTCCCCTAAAAACGGAATTCCTAACCGTTCGCTTGCGAGTTTTGCTCCCCCATGACCAAAGATTTCTTCCCGACCGTTACAATGCGAACAAAGATGGTAACTCATATTTTCAATCAAACCCAAAATACGCACATTGGTCTGTTCAAACATGCGCAAAGTCTTCATGGAAATCATCAAACCCACATCTTGTGGGGTGGAGACCATCACGCCGCCGGTCAAACCCACAGTTTGCACCAAGGTCAAATGCACGTCCCCGGTGCCCGGAGGCAAATCAATTAAAAGGTAATCCAGCTCTCCCCAATCCACATCCACCAAAGATTGCTCCACTGCCCGATGCGCCATAGGTCCGCGCCAAATGAGCGGCTGATCGCCTTGAGCGAAAAAACCCATGGACATAAACTTGATCCCGTGCGCAAATTTAGGCTGGATGAGGTTTTCGCGGACAGTGGTTTCACCCTGCATGCCCATGAGGGTGGGGATCGATGGCCCGTAAATATCCGCGTCCAACAAACCAACTTTAGCCCCGTCCATGGCCAAAGATACCGCTAAGTTTGCGGTGACCGTGGACTTGCCCACTCCTCCTTTTCCGCTGCCAACAGCAACAATGTTTCTCACCTTTTTTAAATTCTCTTTTTCCAAAGTTTGGTGCGACCGCACTTCTGCGGTCATCTTTATAGAAACTTGTTCAACGCCCGGAATTTTTAAAACCAGCTCCCGCGCTTCCATCTCTAACTTTTCTTTTACCGGACAAGCCGGGGTGGTCAGTTTGATTTCAAAAGCAACGTTCCCTTCACATATGCGCACATCATGCACAAAACCCAACGAAACAATATCGCGCTGGAGGTCCGGATCTTGAACTTTCCGCAATGCGTCTAAAACCTGCTCAGTTTTTACCTCAATCATGACTAATGACTCTCCTTTCTATGCAAATCCCAATTGCAACTTAGCCGCTTCTGACATATTGTTCGGGCTCCAAGGCGGGTCCCAAACTAAATCAACCCGCACCGACTTAACTCCCGGAACATTGCGCACCTTATGTTCCACTTCCGGAGGGATAGTTCCTGCTGAAGGGCACGAAGGGGAGGTGAGCGTCATTTGAATTTGAACGTCGCCCTGCACCGAGACTTGAATTAAATAAATCAAACCTAGCTCATAGATATTAACCGGAATCTCGGGGTCGAAACAGGTGCGAATGGCTTCCACGGCCTGGGCTTCGATAAAAATCGGATTAACGGCCGCAAAGCTTTCCGGGGCTGCTGAGGGTATTGGGTTAGCATTATTGATCTCTTCTGACATATCTCCTCCTTCTCAATTATTCCGTGGATATTTTTTGCGCGCCATTTTCAAACGCAGCCTTAAGCGTGTGCCAAGCAAGCGTTGCGCATTTAACGCGCGCCGGGAACTCTTTAACTCCAGAAAAAACAATAAGTTTTCCCATGGACCCTGTTTGCGATGGAGCCTCTCCTGTTAACATGAGCTGAAACTGCGCAAACAACTCTAAAGCTTCTTGCTTAGATTTCCCTTTTAATGAAACTGTCATGAGCGAACTCGAAGCTTGGGAAATGGCGCAACCCGAACCCTGAAAAACAATTTCTTCAATCACTCCTCCCTCATTAACTTTCAATTGAACTGAAATTTGATCTCCGCACAAAGGGTTGTGCCCTTGGGCGCTGTGGCTGGGGCGATCTAACGTAGAATGATTCCGAGGATTTTTGCTGTGATCTAGGATTAACTCCTGGTATAGGTCGTCGAG
>JAHFBY010000382.1 GCA_023249835.1 Elusimicrobiota bacterium
TTACTCCCATAGCCATGGAAAAGCAGCTTCGTTTCGCTATTCGCGAGGGCGGGCATACCGTGGGCGCAGGCGTGGTTACAGAAATTTTAGAATAAATTAGAAAAGGTAAAAATATGGCTGATCGCAATGTCCAAACTTTTGTATGTTCGGAATGTAAACACAAAAATTACCATTATCAAGCGGGCAAGAAGAAAGCTGGGGTGGCAAAGATTGAGTTAAAGAAGTATTGTTCCACATGCAAAAAGCATTCTTTACACAAAGAGTCCAAATAACAACTATTTAGAATTAAATGTATGCGGATTTTTACCGCTCGCGCACTTAACGGTAAAAAAGGTTTAATGGAGGGGGAATCGGTTAATTGGCAAACCACTGGTCTCCAAAACCAGGACTGGGGGTTCAAGTCCCTCTTCCCCCGCAACTATTTTTTGAGGGCGCGGTGACACAACTTTGCAACAAAGATTTATATCTTCTAAGGAGGATCAAAATATGTTTTTAAACTATATGGCAGGCGCAGTATCATTAGTGCTGGCAGTTTCAGCATTTCTCCCTTGGGTCACCGTATGGTTTTATTCGTTAAAAGGCAACGAAAGCGCTTACGGGATTGGCATTTTGGTGATGGGGCTCTTGGGAATGGCCATTGCCATATTCCAGCACTTGTCCGGCAAAATCAGGGGCCGCACTTACATCCTTCTTTCCGTGCTTGCCCTGGGCTGCGAAGGCCTCTATTTTAGAAAAATGGCTAAATTAGGTGAAACATTAAATGAAGTGGTTGGCTATTTAACCGACATCTTCGGCAACCGCGTAATGGAAAAGGTTCAGCAAATTTTAGGCGATGAATGGACCCGAATTTTGGCTAAAACTGCGCAGAGGATGGGACTAGAACCCTCTGTCAATGGGTTTGACTTCATTGGTAATGGATTAATTTTAGCCGGTATTAGCGCCCTGGGGCTACTAGTGTTGGGCGTGCTTTTAGAATACAATAAGTCTTTGCCGGACTGAATTAAATAATAAAAAGTTATATGGACGCTATCGTAGATTTTTTTAAAGAAGCCGTTGCGGAACTAAAGAAGGTAACCTGGCTTTCTCGTAAGGAAGTTATGGGTTCCACCATTGTCATTATTATTTTGATTTGTATCCTTTCTGTTTTTGTGTCGTTCATTGATTTCATCTTGATTAAACTTGTGGGGTTAATACTATAATGGCTGAAAATGCAACACGCTCATGGTACGTGATCCATACCTATTCCGGACATGAAGATAAAGTCCGCGCAAATATAGAAAAAGCGATCGCTAACCGCGAGGCCGCTTCAAAAATATCTCAAATATTAATCCCCACCGAAGACGTTGTGGAGATAAGAAAAAATAAACGCAAAATTAAAAAACGAAAGTTTTTTCCCGGCTATATCTTAGCTGACATGCTCATAGACAATGAAACGTATTGGTTGGTTAAAAATACCCCGGGCGTAACCGGCTTTTTAGGCGGTATTAAGCCCATTCCTTTGCCTGAATCCCAAGCCAAAGAACTAATTGATCTTGCCAACAACCAAATGGACACCAAACCGAAAGCTTCCATTCAATTTGAACAGGGCGAGTCTGTGCGCATCAACGAAGGGCCTTTCAAACATTTTATTGGCACGGTAGACGACGTGAATGAAGAAAGGGCAAAGATTAAAGTTATGGTTTCCATTTTTGGACGAGGAACTCCGGTGGAATTAGATTTCTTGCAAGTTGAAAAACTTTGATTTGATCGGCACTTTAAGGAGAACGTATGGCAAAAAAAGTAAAGACCCAAATTAAGTTGCAAATCCCGGCGGCAGCGGCCAACCCCGCGCCCCCCGTAGGGCCAGCGCTCGGACAACACGGAGTGAACATTATGGACTTTTGCCGTCAGTTTAACGACCGCACCAAACAGATGGAAACCGGCATGATCATTCCTGCGGTGATAACGGTTTATGACGACCGTTCTTTTACCTTTATCACAAAAATGCCTCCGGTTTCTTCGTTGATTAAAAAAGCCGCGGGCTTGGCTAAGGCTTCGGGCAACCCGAACCGCACCAAGGCGGGAAAAATTACTAAACAGCAAGTCCGGGAAATTGCACAAAGAAAACTGCCGGATCTAAATACAAAGGACCTGGAAGCTGCGGGGAGAATGGTTGAAGGCACCGCCGCCAGTATGGGCATTGAAATTGAAGGGTGAGGAGAGACTGTTGTGAATAAACGTTTAACCGCTGTAAAAAGTAAAATTGAAAAAAATAAAAAATATTCTTTGGAAGAAGCTGCCAAACTCGTGAAAGAAGCGGCTACGGCAAAGTTCGATGAAACCATTGAACTCCACGCATACTTGGGGATTGACTCCAAACAGTCCGACCAATTAGTGCGCGGCACTGTGGTTTTGCCGGCGGGGACCGGAAAATCTAAAAAGATTGCAGTAGTGGCTAAAGGTGAAAAAGTTAAAGAAGCAGAAACCGCCGGCGCAGACTTCTTTGGCGAAAACGAGTTGATTGAAAAAATTCAAAAAGGTTGGATGGAGTTTGACATCCTCGTAGCAACCCCTGACGCAATGAAAGATTTGAGCAAACTTGGCAAGGTTTTAGGGCCCAAAGGGCTCATGCCTAACCCAAAATCAGGAACCGTTACCTTTGACATTGCCAACGCGGTTAAAGAGCTCAAAGGCGGACGCATTGAATTTAAAAACGACGATTATGGAATCGTGCATTCACCGATCGGCAAAGCTTCCTTTTCCGCG
>JAHFBY010000383.1 GCA_023249835.1 Elusimicrobiota bacterium
TATTTCCCGTAAAGCGCTTTGGCGGCTCCGTATTTTGCCTTCTCCCAAGCCCCTGCCGTTTCCGGGTCGTATTTGAAAGCGACATAAATCCGCGCGGCATAATCGTCGCCGCTTTTTTTGGTGGCGTCCGCTAAAACACTCTATTTTATTAACCTTTCTGCGGAAGTAAGGAAAATATGGCGGAGTAACACCGCTAGAAAAAAACAAACCCGGCTTTACCTTTTAATTGGTAAAGCCGGGTTTGCTGTTAAGCGCGTTTATTTTTACTTTGAGGTGTAAACGTTCTTGGTTTTTTGTTCCAACACCGCTTGCGCCGCAGCGAGCCTGGCTACGGGAATGCGGTAGGGGGAGCAGGAGACGTAGTTTAATCCGGTTCTATGGCAAAACTTTACGCTTTCAGGGTCGCCGCCATGTTCGCCGCAAATGCCGATCTTCAAGTCTTTTTTAGTCTTGCGGCCAAGTTCAACGCCCAGTTCTACCAGCTTCCCAATCCCTTCTTGATCTAAAGACTGAAACGGATCGTCTTTTAAGATTTTTTCGGCCAAGTAAGTGCGAATAAAACCGCCCGCATCGTCTCGGGAAAAACCAAAACCCATTTGCGTTAGGTCGTTGGTGCCAAAGGAAAAAAAGTCCGCTTCCTCAGCGATTGAATCTGCGGTAAGGGCCGCCCGCGGCACTTCAATCATGGTCCCAACCAAGTAGTTCACCTTAATTCCATATTGTTTCATGGTGGCGTTGGCGGTGTTAACCACGATCTGCTTTTGGTTTTTAAGTTCGTTTTTATGGCCAACCAACGGAATCATAATTTCCGGCACCACGCGAATTTTTTCTTTAGCTAACTCGCAAGCCGCGGCAATAATAGCTTGCACCTGCATTTCAGTGATTTCAGGATAACTGATCCCAAGCCTGCATCCGCGGTGGCCCAACATGGGGTTAAACTCATGCAGTTCTCTGGACTTATGCCAAATTTCGCTGGTCGGGACATTGATTTTCTCCGACAGCGCTTGCGCGTCTTCCTCAGTTTTGGGTAAAAACTCGTGTAAGGGCGGGTCCAGCGTGCGGATCGTCACCGGGAAGCCCCGCATTTCTTTGAACAGTCCCTTGAAATCTTCTTTCTGGAAAGGCATTAATTTGTCCAGAGCTTTTTTACGGTGCACCACGTCTTTGGCAACGATCATTTCTTGCATGATCGGTAACCGGTCTTCGGCAAAGAACATGTGTTCGGTGCGGCACAGGCCAATGCCTTGCGCTCCTAAAGCGCGGGCAATAATGGCGTCTCTGGGCACGTCCGCGTTGGCGCGGACGTTAAGTTTGCGGGTTTCGTCAGCCCATTTCATGAATTCTTTAAAGAGCCGAAAGTCAATGGAAGTTTTTGCGTCTAATTCGCCGCGCAACACGCGCACGATTTCAGAAGGTAGGGTGGCGATGCTTCCGGCCAAAACTTCGCCGGTAAACCCGTCAATGGAGATATCTTCGCCTTCTTTTAATCTTTGACCGTTCACGCCCAGGGTAAGAGCCTTTTCATCGATATGTAAATCGCTGCAACCCACGATGCAAGGTTTACCCATACCGCGCGCGACCACTGCCGCGTGGCTTGTGCGTCCGCCAATGGCAGTTAAGATTCCAACGGCGGCGCTCATTCCTTCAATATCGTCCGGGTTGGTTTCGGGTCTAACCAGCACCGTGGGTCCGGTTTTAGAAAATTCCACAGCTTTTTCTGCGGTGAACGCAATGCGCCCGGAAGCGGCTCCGGGTCCGGCGTTAATGCCTTTGGCAATAAATTTGCCCGCTTTAATCGCGTTCTTTTTTTCCGATTCGTTAAATACCGGAGCCAGAAGTTGAGAGAGTTGTTCGGGTTCCACCCGCATTAAAGCTTCGGCTTTGGTGATCACTTTTTCATGCACCATTTCCACCGCGATACGGAGCGCCGCCATGCCGGTACGTTTGCCCGTGCGGGTTTGCAGCATGTAAAGTTTGCCGCGCTCAATAGTGAATTCAAAGTCCTGTACGTCCCGGTAATGTTTTTCCAGGCGCGAGGTGATTTGTTTTAGCTGGTCAAAACATTGGGGCAGATCTTTTTTTAGGTTGCTGATAGGGTTGGGCGTGCGGATTCCTGCCACCACGTCTTCGCCCTGCGCGTTGATTAGATATTCTCCGAAAAACTCTTTTTCGCCGGATGCGGGGTTGCGGGTAAAGCCTACGCCTGTAGCGGAAGTGTCCCCCATGTTGCCGAACACCATGGTTTGCACGTTAACTGCGGTGCCCAAGTCATCGGAAATTTTGTTCATCCTGCGGTATGAAATCGCGCGGTCGTTGTTCCAGGAACGGAACACTGCGTCGCGAGCAGAAATGAGTTGTTGCCAAGGATCTTGCGGAAAATCTTTTCCGGTTATTTCTTTATATTTTGTTTTATAGTTGCTTACCACGCTCATGAGGTCTTCGGCGGTAAGTTCAGTATCGGTAGAAACGCCCTTTTCCTTTTTTTTTGCTTCTAAGATATGTTCAAACTCTGATTTTTCAATCTCCATAACCACGTTGCCGAACATCTGAATAAATCGGCGGTAAGAGTCCCATACGAAACGAACGTTGCCGGTTAATTCAACTAAACCTTGGACCACAGCGTCGTTGGTTCCCAGGTTTAAGATCGTGTCCATCATTCCCGGCATGGAGAACTTGGCGCCGCTGCGCACCGAGACCAAAAGCGGATTTTTTGGGTCGCCAAACTTTTTGCCGGAGGTCTTC
>JAHFBY010000384.1 GCA_023249835.1 Elusimicrobiota bacterium
AAAATAAAGTTGAAGTAACAAATTCCTGCACAGTTTAATAAAAATGGAGTATAGGGCATGGGATTTAAGAAAAGTTAAAATGAGAACAAAGACACTGGATTCCCCTGGCGGGGAATAACTGTTTAAAGGAGCGATGAGAATGCTGAAAAACGAAGGATCAGTTTTGTTGTGTTTGTTGGTGTCGGTAACAATGTCCTGGATGGCGTTGGGGTGCAGCGGATGCGCGACTGGGCAGAAGCGCGGGGAACAGTTGAAGCAGTTGTTTGCCGAGCTTAAAGGCGCGCAGGAACAGCAGAAGCTCGAAGAGCTGATGAAAGCGTTAAAGATGACGGTTCCTACAACAGCCGAAGAGATTAAAGTTTTGGGTCAGGAGATGGAAGGGCAAGCGTATGCGCAGGCGCAAGAGTTGATGAGCAAAGTTACGGACAAAACGCTCGTGCCCGCGATGCTGGAAGTCTATGTAAACAAACTAACGCAAGTGCGTAGGTGGAGTGATAAGGATTTGCAGGGTATGACGGAAGCGGAAGTAAGGGAAACGCACAAAAAGCTGGGGAACGCGGAAGTATTGATAACGGTGTTTGGGGAGTTGAAAGACCCGAGAACAATCGCGGCATTAAAAGAAGCGTTGGATTATGAGTTGCTACGTTATCAGGCGAGCACGGCTTTAGGCCAAATTGGAGATGAGAAGACGCTGGATGAGTTGATGCAGCGTGTGGGTAAGGAAAAGGATATTAACGTGGCGAGCTTTGGAGACAAAGCGTTAACGAAAATTGTGAACGAAATCAACGATCCCAATACTTCACCGCAGCGGCGGGGTGCGCTGACACAACAGATTCCTGCTAGCACAAAGCCAGAGACCGTTGCGGTATTAAAAGATTTGGCGTTGAATAGCCCTTACGATAAAGTAAGAGATCGTGCAGGATTAGCGTTAGTGAATTCTGCTGTTTTAGATGGAAAAATAGCTGATCCTGAGTTTATGGTGAAATGGGTAGAAATGGCGAAGGACAGATATTGGGGAGTAACAACGATGAGGATACATTGGGATCCGTCATATGCACCTATTGTAATCAAGATATTGCGTGAAGACTCTTCGTTTGCCACAAGAGGTGAGGCAGCTAATGCACTCGGCGTAAACAAAGTAGCCGAAGCCGTGCCAGCGTTGGAGCAAGCTTTGTTGGATGATGATGGCGGGGTGAGGAGTAGTGCATGGGGAGCGCTTGAGTCAATTTTGGGGCATGAGAAATTTATTGAGGAGTGTGAAAATAAATATAACTCAGCTAAATATATTCATCCCAAGGATAGACATTTGTTCCCAGATTTATTTCCGCAAACAAAAAATAAATGAAACGAATAGTCTGTAGCCTCCTTTTTCTATTTAGTTTTTCCCAGGTTTCCCATGCGTGGAAATCCGCTGGGATCAACACGCATAAAAACATAACGCAAAAAGCCATTAAGCTGATCACTGACCAAGCGAGTGATTTCCCTGATGTAACGACGTGGTTTGGTAACGATATAGCGGATTGGAGTTCAGGACTAACAGACGATAAAAATGCGCATGGAGCAATAGATTCTAAAGCTACAAAAGAACAAAGAGAGAACGCATTAGATTATAACGGGGGACCGTTTTCCCAATGGTTCAAGTTAATGAAAGACGAGTACAATCTTCAGGACTTCATTAAAGGAGTAGGTTTCTTTGGAACCGAATCTGCTTATTACTACCTCGGTCTTATGGCACATTTAGTGGAAGACAATATGGTTCCAACTCACGCGGCCAATATTTCTCACGGATCGACACACTCGTTATTTACTAGTTTTGGCGGGGATGATTTTGAGAGTTGGTGCTGGTGGAAAAGTCCGAAGGGTCTTAAAGCTCCGCCAGATTTTGGGCAGTCACCAGAAAGTGCGTATTATAACAAAATACGCACTATAGTTGTTGGCGCAATTCCCGACACGCAAGCAAAGCTGTCGCGATGGAGATATCCCTATTCCGGCAGCAAAGATTGGTATGGAGGACGGCAGTATTGGGTGGAGAACCTGGATCATAAATATTCAGGGGCGGCGTTTTTTCCTTCGAGTTCTACGGCATGGGGAGTGTACGGCGGAGAACGGTATTACGATGTGTTTGGTTTTCAATATGTGGAGGAAGATATTTATACGGAGAGCGCTGGATTCTTAAGCATTCCAGCACCGGTGGATGATGCAGGAAGACAGATAGCGGAGGAACAGTTAGATGAGGCGGCGTCGTATGTGGCGGGACTTTTGATGACGGTGTCGAGGTCGTTGCCGCCGTTGATACACAACCTGACTTTAACTAACGATGGGGTGGTGAGTCCGGGTTTTCCGATGCATATCGCGTTTAAGGTGATGGAAAACCGGAGGCCGGAGATGCGGTACACGGTGAGCGTTCATGAAACGAACGGGACAGAAATAATGAAATTGGCGGGGTGGGACGATCTTAACGACGCTTTGGATAAAGGCACAGATAAAGGCAAGGGGTTGCCATATGAAAAAACCTACACCATCGCGTTTAATGGGAAGAAGCCGGATGGGAGCATGCTTGCAGTTGGGAAATACAAAGTAAAGATTGGGGCGATAGATTTTGACGCTAATGCTTCAACCGAAACTATGAATTTTGATGTGAGCGACAAATATTTAGCGTTAGGGCATAGCGGGGTAATGAGCGGGCAGGAAGGAGTGGATTTAAAAGTCCAGGCGTTGGCGCGCTC
>JAHFBY010000049.1 GCA_023249835.1 Elusimicrobiota bacterium
TTAATATTTTTACCGATTCCGGCAAAGTTAATAGTTTCTGCAGTTCATAGTCGGATTTGGCGACGTTATAATATTGCCTCCATTTAATAATGGAGTTTTCCTGATCGCCTACGCTCATTAAAGTGAACGCTTCTCTGTACAGCGCTTGATGGTTAGCAGGAAGGGTTATAATCTTTGCGTCAACTTTGGCGCTTGTTTTTCGTAAACGGCGTTCAAGGTCGTGCTTTTTTTCCAGCTCTAGTCCGGGAAAAGTTAGAGTTTCTTGGTATGTGCGGCTGGCTAAAAGGTTGTACCCTTTTCTTTCGTTTTGTTCTGCTTCGCGAATATATTTGTCCATGGTTTCCGGTGATGTTCGTTTAAGGCTTTTATAGGCTGTGTCTAAGATTTGGTTTCTTTCTAAGGGGGAAAGCACTTCTTCCTTAGAGTTTTGCGCATCGATATAATTGTTGATCGACTGCAGGCCCTCTTTGGCTTTAGGGTTGCCGGGATCTAAGGTCAAGATCTTAGTGAATTGGCGGACGGCCATGCCATAGTCATGTTTGTTCATAAAGTTGTAAGCTTCCTTCAACATGGGCGTGACCATTGGTTTTTCCGCAAACGCTAAACTGCTCCAGATCAATAGCCCAAGCGCGCTGACCAATGACTTATTCCTAAAGGTTAAGGTCATGGATTTACCTCTTTGCTCAACTCTGCGGCGCAGCGTTTCATGTATCGAGTCGCAAGGGCGTGGTTGGGACGCTCTTGCAGGACTTTGTCAAATTCAATGATCGCGTCGCCGTATTTGCCTTGACGCATAAGGCGCAATCCGTTTTTAAAGTGTCTTTGTTCAACGCCGCCAAAGCGGTACATGAACCCTACGCGGTGAACGTTGGTCAAATTGTCAAAGGGGACAAAAGCATAATCAATTTGCAGCGATTTTTCCCAAAATTGGATGCCCACTCCTACGGTCACGCCCGGGCTTAAAACTTTTCCGGTTTCGTAACCGGTACGGAAGGTTAAAAAGTTTTTTGTGGTTATCTCTCCGCCCACGCCTAACTTTAAGTCTTGATCTTTTATTTTTCTCATCTCCAAATTAAATAGATATTTTCCTTTCCATTCAGCGTAGGACATCCCTAAATCCACTTCTAAAGGCAAGGCGGCTGACTCCTGGATAAATTTAACGTTAGGGCCTAAATGTTTAACCGCCATGCCTAAGTCAATGTTAGACCACCAGGCGTCGCCTTGCAAACGGTAAAGCGCGCCCATGTCTAAGCTGTAACCTTTGGCGGTGGCTACGTTTAAATTTTCTTCAATATAGTGGGTGTTTAAACCGTAAGAAAAACCGTTATGAAACCCTTTGGCATAAGAAAGGTTTAGGGCCATGTCTGAGGCTGAGATGTTGTTGGTTTTTTTGTTTGCGCTGCTATAGCCTTGGATGTCGCCATAGGAAAGATAGTTAACGCTAAGGCCAAAGGTTCCAATGTTTGCATGAGGATAAACGTAAGATGCGTATTGGTAGCTGATCCCTTCCAGCCAACGGGTATAAAGGAAACCCACTTCTTGTTGTGTTATATCTGATCCAGTGGCAGGGTTATACGCCATAGAGTTGGCGTCCCCATGACTAACCACGCCGTTGTTGCCCATGCCCATCTGGCGAGTGCCCACGCCAATCTTTAAGAAATCAAATGCGGTTGTGCCGGCAAACGAAGAGCGCGCGCAGAACGCAATAAAAAGGAAGGTTAAGGTTACTTTTATTTTATTCATCGGATTACGATCAATTTTCCTTGTTTAAAATCAGTGGCGCTTTCAATTTGAAAAAGATAAATGCTCCTGATCGCTAAATTGCCGTTCTCGTCCCGGATGTCCCAACTCGCTTGGCCGTCGCCATCGGACTCATGCAAGGTTTTAATTAGTTGTCCGGTGGAAGCGTAAATGCGGATCGTGGCAATGGAAGAAAGGTCGGTGAACGTAATCAATGAGTCGCCCCGCGAAGCAATAAAGGGAACAGGATAAGCGTGGGCGTTGGTCAGTTGTGTGGAACTGGCTTTGGCTTGAGTCGCGGCTCCGAACGAAGAAAGCGGGGTAAGCAAAGTCCCCAGCAGGATGGCGGCGTGTAATTTTAGAGCGGTCATTTTATTTTTCATATTTTTAATCTGTAACATCTTCCCTTCACTACTAAGTATAGAGGGTGGGTGTCACCTTCGTGTATTAAAACTGTAACAATCGTGTAACATTATTTGTTACCGTTGAAACAAGATTGTTACGTCAATTTAGGGGTGATTTTAGGAGTGATTAAATGATGAGGAGATTAATTATTATATTGATAAATAAGTATGAATTTATCGAACGATCAAGAGTTTTCCTTTCATGGTGTCGGTTTTGCTGGTGATGTAGTAGAGATAGACGCCGCTGGCCGCTAGGTTCCCGTTACTGTCCCGTGAGTCCCAAGCATATTGGCCGTCGCCGTCAGTTTCTTCTAGGGTTTTAATCAAGTCGCCGGTGACGCTGATTATCTTAATGGTAGCGACTGCGGAAAGATCGGTAAAGATGATTTGCGTATGGCCTTGAGAGGGCACGAAGGGCACCGGATAGGCATGGGCATTGTTTAGTGAAGTGGAAAGCGCCCCCATTAACGCGAACACGCTGAAGTGGGGCAAAGTGACAGCAGCGCTGTTGTTGTCCTTATCAATAGTTGTCAGCGGGAGTCGAACCATGCTTTGGCTCGGTTCATCCAAATAATAGATGGATAAGTCATCTTCCTTGACCAGAGGCAAGTCGTCTAAGTATCCGTCTTGATCCGCATCGGTGTAGGTAAAGGTTAAGTTCACTGTGCCGTTAGGAACAGTGAGCCGTTTCCCGGCTAAGTCATAGACATTTATTTCCACGATCGCGTCCTTAACAAGATAGGTGGGCAGGCTTTCGTCATTTTGTTTGCTCTGTAGCGCGCTGTTTACTGTCTTTTTATCTATTTCCAGAGGATTGCTGGTCGGGTCGTTGACCTGGATTCCGTATTCCACATCAAATGCCGCCGGCTTAAAGGCTATTTTATAGAGGCTAGAGTCCTCGTTAATTTCATTTTCCTTTAAAATGTCAAACATGGTGGCAAAATCCCAATGGATGGTAGTGGTGGAAGCGTTTCCTCTGGCGTCTTGGATACCGCTGGAAATACTTAAGGTATATTTATGTCCTTTAAGTAACGGTTGGTTAGGTTTGAATCGAATTGAATTCGTGCTAACGCTTACTGCGCCGGGCACATCTAAAATAGATGATTTTCCAGAATTGTCACGAATCGCTTGCATGCTAATTTTACCGGATACCGATAGACTTTCAATAGTTTCGCTAAAGATGATCTCCATTGTTGCGTTTATGGGAACAATTACTGAATCTTGAGTTGGATAAATGGAATCTACGATCGGCGGAATAAAGTCGCCGAAAGTGGGAACTTGAGTGCTGGCAATGTTGGAAAATGCGCTGGTTGTCCTGTCGGCGTTGCGCGCGATTAAACGGTAAGAATAAATGGACCCGCTAAAAAGGTCGCCGTGCGCGTTAGTGGCGTGGTTAGCGGTCCACAGCAGCGCTGTTTTCCAAATTTGACCGGATCCAAGAGTTCCGTTGCCTTGCAACCATTGGAGACCGTCTACGTTTTGAATTGCATATTCTGTGGCAGGCGAATTTTCGTCCGTAGGGATTAATACATGTAAATGTTTACCCAAAGAGTCATTGATATCGGAACTAAAGGTAGGAGTAAACGGCGCGCGCGCCAAAGTTGTCATGGTAGAAATATCGCTGAATTGGGTAATAACGCCCAGTGAATTTTTGGCGCGGACTTTAAATTCGTATGTAATGCTAGCATTTAGGTCGCGAATAGTTATTGATCCGTTGTTCCAGTTGGCTTTGGATTGCCAAGCGTCCACAGAGCCCAAAGCGCCATTTTGCTGCACGAAACTCATGGACAAGAAAGAATTGGACGAAACTGCTATTGAGAGTTGCGTGTCTGTGGTGTTGTTTCCAGTTTCAATTAAGGCGTCGATGCTTCCGGTGGTTGGGTTCTTGAGTTTGGGCGTGGGCAGAGCGCTGGCGTAGGTAACAGTTGCGCCTAAACTGGTGTAGTTGGTGTCAAGTGAATCTTGGTTGCGGGCTTTTACTTGCGTCCAATAAGTGGTGTTGTTGGTTAAATCCGTAAAAGTAAGTTTGTTGTTTCCACTGATATTTACGGACAAAAGTACGGGCGCAAAAGAGCTGTTTTGCGCTAAATTCACGATGTAGGTGGTGTAGGAGGGGTTGTTGGCTGCGTCCCATTCTGCGGTTAGGGTGGTGTTTGTGACGTTGTTGTAAGGTTTTAAAATGGGTTGCGCCGCTAGTGTGGCTTGCGTGTAAACGTTGGATTGTCCGCTTTCCCCCGACCCGACAATGCTTTCTACCTTGCGCGAGTACCCTACGTTCGGTGACAGGTTTGTTTCTATCCAAAAGGTGGTGTTCGAATCCAAAGTGGGAGAAACTTGCGCGGAATTTGTGGAGATAATCCTAAATCCGGTTTCCTGGTTAGAGTTGTCCAGCCAATTCCACATAATTGTTGATGAACTAACCACGGTGGCGGTTAAGCTGTTGGGCGCGTTAAAGAAGGTGCGCGTGCTGATCTGTGCAGAAAGCGCGGATTGTATGGCTAAACTATAGAGCCCTGACCCTTGGTCGCCTAAATCAAGGCTTACCGCACGGTAGAAATAGGTTGTAAATGCGGAAAGGCCCGTGTCCTGATAATAGGTTGTGGGGTGAACTATGCTGCTTGTTAGGGTAACAGATGGATCCGTAATGGCGCTAAACGCATAGGTAGCGCGGTAGACGCGATATAGACTGCGGTCGTCTATATTGGACGGCGCTGAGGGCAGGCTCCATTGCACGTTTACGCTTGTTTCGCCGCGACCGGCAATGGATAGCGACGGAGCATTTAAAGCTAAGTCTTGCGACCAATTATTATTTAAGGTGTTTATTGACCCGGAATTGTTCCATTTGGACCAGTTGCCGCTGTGATCGCGCGTAATTACGGCAAAGAAATAGGTTGTGCCCGGGTTTAGTCCGTTAACTGAGTAGCCTACAGGTGTGCCGGGTTGTACTCCAGTAGTGGAAAATGTGACGTTTGCAGTATGAGTGCTGCTGAAATAGGTTATATTTGAACTAGACCAAAACACGCTGTAATAGCTTTGGTTTAAGTCAAGGCTCGTGCCGTCGTCTCCGGGCGAAGTCCATTGTAAACGGATTTCCCCGTCAATTTGTCCGGTTAAGGCGGTGAGGTCAGAAATGTTGTTAGGAGGGGTCAACTCAGCCGTTAATGTGTAAGTGGACACTGTGGAACCAAAACCAACTTCGATCAAATCTTGGTTCCGCGCTTTAACTTTTAAATAGTAAGTTGTTTCCGACTGTAGGTTAATTATGCTTAACCCCGTGTTCCAACTTGCGGCTGTTTGCCATGACTCCGAAGCCCCTAAACTGCCGCCAGGGTATTGAATATAGTAGTTGGTATTTATAAAACTGTCCGAAGATATGGCCAGGGCAAATTTTGTGTAGCTTGGATTAAGGTCGGCGTTAATTGTGAAGTCTAAACTAATGGCGGTGCCGTTTTGGCTAATCGTGGGCAGTCCCGGAGTTATGGCTTGGGTATAGATTGCGCTTTGCGCTGAATTATTGGAAAAGGTGTTGGCGCTATAGGCGCGAACGTAGCGGGCGTATTGAACGTTTGCGTTAAGCGAAGGTTCCCGCCAATAAGTTGTGTTGGGGCTAAGGTTTCCGGAAATAATGCCGTTGGTGCTGGATAAAATTTGGAATCCGGATTCAGCGGAAGAATTGTCCGTCCAAGTCCACTCAATGGTTTTGCTGGAGAGCGCTGTGCCGTTAAAGCTGGAAGGCGCGCTAAAGGGAGTAAGCGTGTTAACAATTGATGATAGCGATCCTTCTATGGCTAAGCTATAGAGCCCGTTTCCTTGATTACCTGTATCTACGGCAGTGATCCTGTAGAAGTAACTCGTTCGCGGGGTAAGGCCGCTGTCTAGGTAGTATGTTGCAGGGTGAGCAATGGTTGTGGTAAGGATGATGCTCGAATCTGTGACCGCGCTAAAACTAAAGGTGGCGCGATATATTTTGTATTGGCTCAGATCGTTTACATATTGCGGTTCCGCAGGAGCGTCCCAATTAATAGTTATAGATGATTCAGTAATTCCGTTAAAAGTGACGCTGGGAACGGTTTGGGGAGCAAGGTCTTTGGCCGGAGCGTTGTTGGCGGAGTTAGCTCCGGTTACCGACCAGCCAGATTCATTGTTTGATGAGTCGCGCGTGACAATTGCAAAATAATAGGTTGTTCCGGGATTAAGCCCCGTTATGTTATAGCCTTGGCCGGACCCGGCTGTTGCGGAGGTTGTTAGGTTAAGTGAAAAGTTCACAGGTTCAATGTTGTTAAAGTTAGTGATTTGGTTGGTAGAGCCGCGAATTCTAAATTGCGCGCCGCCCGCTAAAGCTGATTGCATTTCGTTGTCTCCCGGAGAAGTCCAGCTCAGTCGTATGGAACCATCTTCCGCGCCAGTGATCGCAGTTAAGTCGGAGATATTGGCCGGCGCAATTTGGTCAAAAGTGGAGCGCGATCCAAGCGATATATATGCGGATTGTCTTCCGTTTTGGTTGATAGATTTTACCCGGAAATAATAGGCAGTATCAGCGATTAACCCTGAGGTAGTAATAGATGTTAAGTAGGTGCTGCTGGAACTTACGATTCCGCTCGTAAAGTCAGAAGCCAGAGAAATTTGCGCTAAATATTGGGTCGGGTCCGGATTGCCGTTATTGTTCCATTGGACGGTGACAGCAGAGTTTGTGACGTTGCTAAAAGTAGAAACTGCCGATATAGGGGGGGCAGTTAAAGTGGCGGTGGCGGTTTGAGTGGCGAAAGCTGTGCGGACCAGTTGGTGGTTTAGGGCATACCCGCGGAAATAATAGGTTGTATTTAATGCTAAACCAGCAGTGGATAGGGACAGAGCCAAGGTGGAACTGCTGGTGAGACTTGAAAAATTAGACTGCGCTGAACAGTCAATTAAATAACGCGTTCCAGACGGGTTAGTTTGCGGGTTCCAGTTTAACGTTATAGAACTTGTAGCGACTTCGCTGGCTGTAAAGATTGTAAATGTGGGAGGCTCTGCCCAGGTGGCAGTGGCAATAGATGAATTAAATCCGCTCATTCCGCTTATTCGGTTGTGGGCTGAAGCTTTTAGATAGTAAGTGGTGTTTGCGGAAAGCGTTATAAATGTGGCGCTCAGTTGGTAAGTGTCGCTAGCGGTGAACACCGTAAACAAACTGTCGGTAGACAATCGCACTTGGTAGGAAGTTGCGGGCGTGAGCGGGTTAGATCCTGGACTCCAAGTTATGGTGATTGACGACTGAGCAACGGTGTTCTCGTTCATTGCGGCAAACGCGCCGGGGAGGTCCGCTAAGGTCGAAGTGGAGGCCAGCGCTAAAGCGGGCGAAGTGTTAAAGTTTCCTTGCGCGCGCGCTTGGAGGTTGAAAGTTGTGTTGGCAGGTAGTCCGCTTAAGATGAATGCGGTGTTAGTTCCGTTAACTAGGATTGAAGAGCTGTCAGAAACGTTGAAACTGCCGGTGGTAAGGGTAAGGGTAGTTCCAGTGGGGTTAGCGTTGGCGTTTAAGGTTACGGTCAATGATGTCGTGAAAATTTGAAAACTGTTAAGGACAGGCTGATTTATATAGGTAACAGTAGAAATTGTTGAATTGAATGCGCTTGAGTCGCCGCCAACTCCAAAAGACCGGACGCGGAAGAAATAGCTTGTGTCTGGGTTTAAACCTGCAGTTGAAGCTTGGAGATTAAAGGTCAAGCTTGATGTCACGGTTCCGGCAAAACCGTTCCAGGTTGACACTTGCATTTCGTAAGAGGTAGGCGGGGTCAATGGATTGTTGTTGGACGACCAACTGATCGCGGCGGAAGTTTGATAAACGTAGAGGAAACTGTTCGCGCCGGGAACATTAATATAGGTGGCGGTTGCGGCAACGGTAATCATTTCGCTGGGACTTGAGTTTTGGTTGACGGTACGGGCTTGCAGCGCGATGTTGGCGCCGGGACTCAAATTGTTTATTGTTAAAGTCGTTGATAGTCCGGTAGACGAATTTTCTAGGCTAAAGTTTCCGGTAGTAATGCTGAGCAGAGTTCCCAGAGGGTTAGTGTTTAATGCCAGTTGGACAGTCACAGAGGTTTGATAAACGGTCATTCCTGCCAGGGCCGGAGCGACTGATAAGGTGAACGTTGAAAGGGTAATAGTAGTGGCTTTGGTGGATCCGTCTTGTGTTAAGAGTCCCGCTTGCAAACTATAAAATGTATTCGTAGATAAATTCAAAATTGATAATACGATGGAGTTGCCGGAATTAAATCCGATGGATGCGGAGTCAACATTGAAATCTCCGGTTGATCCCGTCGATAAGATAATCTTTGATTGTAAAGGATTTCCGTTAGTGCTAAGGATTGCGGTAAGGCTGGTTGTGAAGAGATTAAAACCAGTGACAACTAAGGGGTTGGCAAGAGTTGATGTGGAAGCCAGTTGCACGCTTGCGCCGCGCGCGTTGTTGTAATTAATGGAACGG
>JAHFBY010000385.1 GCA_023249835.1 Elusimicrobiota bacterium
TAGGCGTTGCCAAAACCTCGGCGCCGGCATTTGAACCGAAGTTTCGATCAACTTTTTTTCCTGAAACCAAAAGTTCTGAAGTAGCGATTAACCCCTCATTGTCCACTATCCAATAGCCTTTATTGGACGTACCCGGCAATTGCAATAACCGGATCTGCTGCTTAGATAAATCTTTTAATTCAAGCAATACAAGGAACCTTTCCAACCAATTCATATTAGTTCTAATGTTGGGTATGGACAAACGAATAAGTTTGGGCAACCGCGCCATATTTAAAGAACTTTTAAGCTGTTTTAAAACGGTCAACATGAACTCTTGCTGGCGAACCACCCGGCCAAAATCTCCCGATTTACCGCGAAACCGCACGTACTCCAACGCCTTTTGTCCGTTCAAATGGACGCGCCCAGGATCAAAATGAATATGCAGTTTGCCCCATGAATCGTCATAATGCATGGGCTCGTCCACATTGATGTCCACGCCGCCAATTAAATCAATCATTTTTTTAAATCCCTCGTAATCCAACTGCAGAAAATAATCTATATTGGGAACCACGCGCGGCAAATCTTCCTGACCGGCGCCGCGAGTGCTCATGAAAAGAACATATTGCACAGCTTTGGCCAATTCATGGGCGGCATAGTCCCGATCATTTTTGCTCGCACGTAATGCATAGGCATAAACCTCATTGATCCGGTGCACGCGGAGCCCCGGCAAGTTTACTCGCGTGTCCCTCGGCACAGATAATAAATCTAAGGAGCGCATGCCCGGATCGTACCTGCCCAAAACTATGGTATCGGAATGCTGCGCAAAGTCTACCCAATCGGTGCCGATCAACAAACCAAAAACCGGTTTTTGATCGCGGAGCGCGCGCGCAAAAGGGCTTTGGCAGGACAACCAAATAAAGATGACGCTTAGAATAATCATCAACGCTCCGAACAAACGAGGCAAAACCCAGCGGCGCGGTCCAAAATGCACGGGGTCAACCATTATTTTTGCCCTCAGCAAGACGGTTCCAAACGCGCACGGAATAGGGGTGCAACGGTTCCCCAATAGAGGCTGAATAGATAAGTTTCATCCGCACGCCTTCAGAATAGACTTCTTCAATCCGCTTTTGCGCCAAAATACGCAGCCTCGCGGCCAGCGCAAACTTTCGATCCGGAGCTAAAAGATCAGCAACGTAAATGACTTTATCGAACAAGCTCATTTCCAAGGATCCCAAAGTATGTTTTGAGATTCCTGACAAAATCTCGGGATCGCACACATTGAAAAGTCGTTTTGCTAAATGCGCGCCCACGTGGCTATGTAAAAGTAAAGGACGCGTCTTTATGGAAAAATCCAAGTCCGGAGCACGAATCCGGTGGCGCCGCACATAATCGATAAGTTTTTTATCGGGCCAAGCGCGAGCCAAGTCATGCAACAGGGCAGCCAAACGGACTCGGATGGGATCCAACCCATAAACCCGCGCCAAGCGTTCGGCATAACGGGCCACTCCCATCACATGGCCCAAGCGCTTGGGGGGAAGGGTGCGCCGCAAGTGTAGGAGTATTTTATATTCCAAATTATTTTTGGTTTGCATAAAGATGATGTCTGTCTATATAATCCTGCACGGAACCAGGTAAAAAGCTACGGTCTAGGGAACGTTTTGCAGCAAACGCTTCGCGTATAGCCGTTGCGGAAACCTTGGGCATTTGAGCTTTTAGCCAATGGACTCTACCCCTAGGGATCGCGCGCGGCAAGCGCGCGGCGTCGTCTCTGCGGCCCACAGCCAACCAACTCAAAGCGATGATTTTGTCCGGATTTTTCCATTGCGGAAAAAATTTTAATCCGTCGCTACCCATCACGAAATAGAGCTCGGCCCGGGGATGTTGTTTGCGAAAATATGCCAAGGTGCGCATGGTGTAGGAAGGACCAGCTCGCTCCAACTCTAACCGCGATATCCAGCATTTTTTTTGCAATTTTCCGCGCACCATTTTTTGCAGCATGTTTATCCGGTGGCGTCCGCTCGTAGGCCGGCCCTCAAGCTTGTGCGGGGATATTTTAGCCGGAACAATGTATAGCCGGTTTAAGCGCAACTCCTTTACGCTGCAACGGGCCAAGGCCAGGTGTCCGTTATGGGGCGGATCAAAAGTGCCTCCGAATATACCAATGCGCACAAATGCGGGGAAAGCTATTGCCGAAGCTGGCCTTGTCCTAAGACCACGTATTTGGTTGAGGTTAACTCGCGCGCTCCCATAGTGCCGCGCGCGTGCAATTTTTGGGTAGAGATGCCAATTTCCGCGCCTAGGCCAAAAACCCCGCCGTCATGCACACGCGTTGAAGCGTTGTGCACCACCGCCGCTGAGTCCACCCCGTTAATGAACCGGTCCCGGGCTTTGGCATTTTGGGTAACGATCGCGTCCGTATGTCCGGAACCATAGAGACGGATGTGCGCAATGGCTCCTTCCACGCCGTTGACCAAGCCAATGGAAAGTTCAAGGTCTGAATATTCCGTGCTCCAATCTTGTGCGCCGGCCAGGCGCGCCTCGGGCAAAAGAGCGAGCGTTTCCGTATCCCCGCAAATTTTCACTCCGGCTTGCCGGTATCTGCGATAGAGTTCCGGCAAAAACTTCTTGGCCACTGTTTTGTCCACCAAAAGGGTTTCCATGGCGTTGCAGACTCCCGGCCTTTGCACTTTTGAATTAACCGCAATCTCTGCCGCCATCT
>JAHFBY010000050.1 GCA_023249835.1 Elusimicrobiota bacterium
TAGTTGAAACTTTTACCCATTTGAATCGTATGAATAATGAGGAGTAATATGTCCCAGATTTTCGTAAGCAAAGAAGATCAATTCGCTCAGTTTATTAAAGAATTTGGCGACCAAGCATACAATTTTGCGTTTCGATTAAGCGGCAATGAACAAGATTCAAGAGATCTGGTGCAGGGGGCATTTATGAAAGCATTAGACCACTTTAACAGCTTTGATCCTGCCAAACCATTTCAGCCCTGGCTAAATAGAATTCTGCGTAATCTATACATTGATAGCGTAAAACGGTACGAGAAACGTAAAGTGGTATCTTTAGATGCGCCCAGTCCGCTTGAAAATAAACTTTGGAGCGATCTTTTGCCGGATAGGGGAGCCAATCCTTTAGACGAGCTGAACCGTATTGAAATAGATGAGTTAGTTCAAAAAGGGTTAAATCGTTTGGAATTAGAATACCGGACTGCAATTATTCTGTCCGATATCGAGGGTTTCTCATATGAAGAAATCAGTAAAATCATGAATTGCCCTATTGGGACAGTGCGTTCCCGGATTCATCGCGGACGCCTAATGTTAAAAAAAATCTTAGAGCCATACATGGGGTTCGGAGAGGTGAAAATTAATGAAAGAGCATATTGATAGTGAAACGCTTTCGGCCTATTTAGATGGTTGTTTGGAAACAGCGCAGTTAGATCGAGTATTGAACCATATTAAAGTGTGCGTTATCTGCGCCGGGGAGGTAAACGCTTACGTTAAAGTTCGTTCGGTCCTTAAACGAACAGCTATAAAAAATATGCCGCTTGACTTAGCCGCTGATTTGCGGTTGGCTGCCGCTAAAAAATTTACTGAGCAACCCTGGTGGATCCAGTGGCGTTTGCCTCAATATTGGGTTCCGGCGACCGGTATGGCGATTAGTCTGCTGGTTTGGGGATGGTGGATGCAGAAATCTTTTGTTTCGGAGGACTCCATACCCTTAGAAACGGTATTGGCAGCCCATCATCGCTATTTAGATGAAGGGAACTTGCCCGTTACCGACTTAACTGCGGACGGCTTTTCGGCTCGTTTAGCTTCCTACGAGGAAACTGTTGAATGAATGGGCGCCGCTTCATCGCTATTTTTTTAAGCGTCCTTATCCTGCCGATTGCGGTTAAGGCGGCTGATCCCAATCCTATAGATCTATTGAAAAATATTTCTCAAGGGTTGTCTGAACCTTATCGCGGGCGCGTAATATCCATGATCAATGACGGACAGCGGTCTAATCGTTCAGAGGCAGAAGTTTTTTTTGATTCGCCCAACGTTTATCGTCGGGAATATATGTCCGCAGAGGGATCGCCAATTAAAGTTGTCATATGCGATGGGCAAACGGAATGGATTCATTTTATTGAAAAGAAGTTGGCCTGGAAAGGGGGCGCGGTTAAGCGGCAATCCAAACTGCTGCCAATAGATAAAGAATGGGAACTTTTCATGCGAAATTATCGTGTGCTGTTAAAGAAGGGCGAGGTCGTGGCAGGACGGGATACTTGGCATGTGGATATTATGCCCAATGCTCCCGGCAAGCCAAAAAGATTGTTGTTAGTGGATAGTGTAGAGCCGGTCATCCTGCGCAGTGAAGAGATTAATCCCGACGGCTCGATTGCGGTTGAGTCTCAGTTTGAAAATATTGATTTTAATAGCGTCATTGACGATTCCTTGTTTCATCCCAATTTTCCGCAAGGGGTTACGGTTAAGGATCATGGGGTGGCTCCGGACTTTTTAACTTTGAGTGAAATTGAAAAAAGTATTGGCAAAAAACTGGGCGTGCCTAAAGAGCTGCCGGACGGATTTGAATTTGAAAGCGGGAACCTCTTTCATTTTAAAGGTAAACCCATTACCCACTTGCGCTATACGGACGGTTTAAATATTATTTCCCTTTTCCAAAGCGAAACTCCAATTAATACAAAAAATAGGGTTTTTGGGTGGCATGGATACGAAGGATTAAATGGAAAAATTGGGTTTTCCCGGGCAGGACACGTTTATCACTGGCGTTTCGGCAATAGGCATTATACTTTGGTTGGAAACATCTCTTTAGCAGCCATGCGCAAGCTGGCTCGTTCGTTGAAATAAATGCCGGCAATGGATAGAAAAGTTTAACCGTTCTCGTTCTTTTTCGCGAACGTTTGCGGATGAAATTCTTCCCGATAAATTTTAATAAATGCGATCAATAGCGCGACGATTAAGGGGCCCAGGAAAATGCCCATGGCGCCATATATTTTTATGCCTCCGAGCAATCCAAAAAAGAGAAAAAGAATGGGCAGTTTTGCCCGGCTTCCAATAATAATTGGACGTATGAAGTTGTCGATTAAGCTCACCACAAATGCGCCCCAAAAGAATAGGAATATTCCTTTTACCATTGATCCCTGTGCCAAGTAGTAAACGGCAATCGGCATCCAGATCGCGGTGGCGCCAACAAAAGGAATCATGGCCGTGAACGTGGTAAAGAGCCCAAGCAATGTGGGAGATGGGGTTCCAGATATGAAAAACCCAAAGCCGGCAAGAGAGCCTTGCGTTATCGCAACGATAAATATGCCCCGCACCACTGCCGTTACAGTTAAATAGAGTTGTTCGGCAATATGCTCTTTATGTTTTTCGTCCATTGGGACCAAATCTTTTAATTTCATGAAAATGACCGGACCATCTCGAAATAAGAAAAATAGGGTAATAATCATCACCAAGACGTTCACTGAGAAGATGAATATGTTTTGAGGCAGTTTTTTGCTTAATCCTGAAATTGAATTAATCAGGTCGTTTGCGCTGTGCCTGATCATTGTGCTCCAATCCAATTGAATTAAATTAAAGATAGATTCAAGTTTGTTTTGCAGGGGTTTAAGCCATTGAATTTCAACGAGGACGTTCCCTTGCCGCCAGCCGTCAATGCCGGCAGTAATGCGTTCGACAATGGGTCCTATCGTAGTGAGTTCGTTTAAGAGAAACCAAGTGAACGTAATAAAAGGGATCAACAATGTGACGACCACTAGTAGCGTGGCTAAAGAGGAGGCCATATTGGCTCGGTGAGGACCAATCTTATTAAGAATAAACCGGTACAAGGGAAAAAATATCAGGGCAACTACTATGGCCCCTAATATGCCGGTGTAGAATGGAGAAAGGATATGGAGAGTTTGATAAAGTAAGAAAAGAAAAACTCCAATAAAGAAAAAACGGAAAAGTTGTCCGCGGCTCATGGTTTCCTTCGTTGAAACTTGGTCATAAGAGTACTATATCAAATTATTTGCTTGGTAATATCAATTTTCGAGTTGAGCTGTTCATAGTTTAGGTGGATGATCATCTCAAAGCGGTCATTATTGCTCTTGAAACTATTCCACAGCGGCACAGCTAGGAAAGCACTTATAATAATACTAAATTAGAGATAATTTAAAAATCGAAAAATGGTCCCCGAGCGTTAGGTGGGACAAGTTGGGGGTAGACAAATATAAAGGGGAGAAATTACCCCCGTAATTTTCTCCCCTTTAACAAGATCTAAAATTTATTTGCTCTTACTTATACTATAACCTATATGGATTAATTTTTCCATGTGTTTTTTGTCACACTTGATGTGACCATACGCATGGAGCTAAAATATTCGTCCCCGCTTTTTAATTTTATGCAGTTTTAGCAACGAGCGCAACCGCCGCATTGAAAGACCCGCCACGGTTTGCCATTCCCCTTCAATTTTAGCCACAATGTTGTGCGTTTTGTCCTGGCAGGCATAAGATCCGGATTTGTCCCGATGCTTTTGGCCGACTTTTAAGGCAAATTCAGGGGTGAGTTTTTTAACCGTTACTTTCGAATAATCGTGCGCGAGAAAGGATTGCCCGGATTGGGCATGGATCACGGCCGTGCCCGTATAGACCCGGTGAGTTTTTCCCGATAAGCAGAGCAGCATTTCTTGGGCCTGGATTAGGGATTTTGGTTTGCCAAAGATGCGCCGGCCTAAGACTACGATGGTATCGGCGCCAATTACATAGCAGGGGTGATCCTGTTTTTTGAAACGCCTAGCCACTGACGCCGCTTTTAAATGCGCAAGCCGCTTTACTAACCGGCTCGGAGGTTCAGATTCTTGCCAAGTTTCGCGTACTGTGCTTGGGACAGTCTCGAATTTAAATCCGGATTGACGCAGGATATCTTTGCGCCTGGGCGATGCCGAGGCCAAAATATAGCGCGGGTTTAGCGATGATTTTTTCATAGGGCTTATCCCTGTTTAGTATAAATTAGGCGAGTAAATATCATACAATAATTTTATGGTGACTTCCGGATTTACACGGGTTGTTGATTCTTCCGTGGACGTGGCCGTAATCGGAGCGGGGGCTGCCGGGCTCATGTGCGCGATTGAATGCGGCAAGCGCGGACGAAAGGTGGTCGCGCTTGAAAGCGCTGAACGAATTGGCAATAAAATTCGTATTTCCGGCGGCGGGCGCTGTAACTATACCAACCGATTTTCTAACGAAAGCAATTTCCTTTCTGCTAACCCCCATTTTTGCCGATCGGCTCTGGCTCGCTTTTGTCCGGCAGACATGCAGGCGTTAGTGGATAAACACCGTATCCGTACGCATGAAAAAAAGCTGGGACAAATGTTCTGTACAGAGGGTTCAAGCGAAATGATACGGCTATTAGAAGAAGAATGTCGCGCCGTTGGCGTAGAGGTTCGGACCCGCAGCGCGGTGCGGAAAATCTCAAAATCAGAAAGGTTTAGAATTTACACGCAGTCAGGGATAATTGATGCGCGGTCTTTGGTGGTAAGTACCGGAGGCCTTTCCATTCCTAAAATGGGCGCTACGGGTTTTGGATATGAGACCGCGAGCCAATTTGGGCTTACCGTTGTGCCTACTCGGCCGGCGTTAGTGCCTTTAAAGTGGAATCTTGAGGATAGAGCTCGCTTCACAGAGTGCGCGGGAGTGTCAGTAGATTGTCACATAAAATGTGGTGGACACGAATTTCGAGAAAATATTCTTTTTACACATCATGGATTAAGCGGGCCTCTAATCCTACAAACTTCCCTTTATTGGCAAGAAGGCAGCCCCCTTGCTATTGACCTCCTACCAGGCCAGGACGCCAACGAGATTTTGAACTCAGGGCGAAACGAGAAAAGAGATCTGCACACTTATTTAAGCCAGTATTTTCCAAAACGGTTTGCGCGCGCCTGGTGCGAATCAGTGTTTGCGTCTAAACCTCTTAACCAATATACGAATAGAGAACTATGTGCCGTTGCGGAATTATTGCATTCTTGGCGATGCGCACCGCAAGAAAAAGATGGATACCGAATCGCAGAAGTGACTGCGGGGGGCGTTGACACTAAAGAACTTTCTTCCCAAACCATGGAAAGCAGAAAAGTTTCCGGACTCTATTTTATTGGCGAAGTGGTAGACGTGACCGGACAACTGGGCGGACATAATTTTCAATGGGCGTGGTCTTCAGGGTTTGTTGCCGGACAATATGCCTAAAAAGATTGTTTCCAGAGGTACATCAAAAATCCGGTCATGGCAGCGCCAATGCCCAACATCCAGTAGACATCGGTTATGATGTAAGGATAGACCATCATGGCTATGCCAAAAATGACAAATATAGGCGCATTTCTTTTGCGTCCGTACTTAAAAAAAACAAAGCCAAAACCGCTGACAAATATTGATGCAATTATGCTTCCAGGGTTTAAATTAAATGCAGGCATAATAGTAAGGTTAACTTGGATTGGAAATAAAATCAAGCCCTACGTTTTAAGGTTCCAGTCAGGGGCAGTTCCCCAATAGTTAGTATAAACTAAATTGGTTAAGTCAATTCTTTTTTCCCAATTCAGTTCTTCCAGCATTGGTTTCTCTTTAAACTCCAAGGGATAACCTACGCAAAGATAGGCAATGGGTAACACGTGGCTGGGAATATTCAATAGATTTTTTAATTTGGCCTGGTCAATGATGCTCACCCATCCTACCCCTACGCCTTCGGAACGTGCGGCCAACCATAGATTTTGTATAGCGCAACAAGTGCTATAAATATCGGTGTCCGGCATAGAGTTTCGGCCCAGGACATGGGGCCCATTGCGCGTGCGGTCGCAGGTGATACAAATGTTGAGCGGAGATTCTAATATCCCTTCCAGTTTCATAGATTGATAAAGCTCTTTGCGAGCGCCCGCATAGTTTTGAGCAGCAGTTTCGTTTAACCCTGAAAATACAGACTTAATTTCTTGCCGGATGTTTCGGTCGGTTATTAGAATAAAATTCCAAGGCTGCATAAAGCCAACAGATCCGGCATGGTGGGCGGCTAATAAAATACGTTTAACCACTTCTGAGGGCAAAGGGTCACTTTTAAAATGACGAACGTCCCGTCGGCTGAATATGGTTTGATACAGTTCCATGAATGGACGACCAGTTTAACCGTGATGAGCGAGTTGTTGTTGGATTAATTTTTGTACATCCGCGTCATTGGGATCTAGTTTTTGAATTTCTTGCCATTGACGGGTCGCTTCGGGAATTTTATTGACCCTTTGATAATGCGTGGCTAAACGTTTTCTATAATCGATCCTTTCCGGCCAGATTTCAACAATTCGGGTATAGGCTAACTCAGCTTTTTTGGGAGACGGCTTTACGAAGGTATAGAAGTCGCCAAGCATGATCCATGCGTCTGGTTTAGGGGCAATGACCAGATCGTGGGAATGTCTGGGACTAGCCAAGTCGTAGTGGTAGCGCGGGTCGTCGCCTTTGGCATTAAACCCGCCAAAAATTTGATGGTACGGCATTTTACATTCCTTGCCTTCCAAGAGGTCAAGATAGCTTTGTTCTGCTTTGTCCAGTTGGTTCAACTGTGTATAAACTTGCGCCAGTCGATAGAAGTTGGTGTCAAAGACAGGGTCAATTTTATAATAACGTTTGTAGTCGTCAATTGCATTGAGCCGATGTTCATAAGCCCGTTTAGCAAATTCATCTGCCAGTTCCGGACGGGCATATTTTTGTGCAAAAGGAATGAGGCTGGAAAGAAAGTCCGCCCATTTTTGATGCACTGCCCCTACTTGATGGTGCATTTGCACATAATTGGGACCTAGCCTGCGAGTGTTGGCATAGGCTTCTAAACCTGACTCCCATTTAGACTCTGTTAACCGGCGGTAAATTTCTGCTTTTGCGATGTCCCCGTGGCTAAACGCGTCGTGGGTCATTTGCGCAAACTGCGATCCCCAATCATTAAAGACGTTGCCCCGGAAGTAATGGGACATGATGAAATCAGGTCGGAGCTTGGTTACCTCCGCATAGTGTTCTAGAGCGCCGCCGATACCGTTGCGCCGCCAGAGCAGGTCAGGAAACAGGGATGTGGCTACTTTGCCAAACAATGATTCCGGGTCCAATGTGCCGCGGTCTCCGCCACGATACATAATTTGGTATTCCGGTGGGAACCCAGCTACTTGTCCGTCATATTCAGGTCCTTTGGTCCAAATGCCTTGTTTAGAGAAAAAAATGGCGCGGTTATGGTTTACGTCGCCCACAAAAAAGCCCCAGAAAGGAACTAAAAGAATAGTCCCAATTATCATTACCAGTAGTGATTTAATGCGCGTGGCGTTGACTGCCAGATTATAAAACCACCAGGAAACACTGCCCCAAACAATTAAAAAGACAGTCCAGGTAACTATAAAATGCGGGGCTTCTGCTTGATTTTTTATACCGTCCCGGCCTTGGCACCAATCAAACTCGCGGAGTATGCGCAATGCCACGATGATGATGAGCGCTACCGTCGTAAATTTTAAAAATTTAAGAATTTTTTCTTTATTGCGGCCAGTGTATTCCGGCAGGAAACTGTTTGTGGATAAGGTCAATTCCCGGTTTTCCGGAACTGGGCTATACATGATCAAGGCAGAATTGAGTCCGGCTAAGAGCCAAAAAGGAGCTCCAGAAGATACAAAACGCATGGAAACGTCGGTGTTGTTGTGTATTAGCATGCCGAGGAATCCAGACAGGAATCCTAACATATAATAAGTTTCTTCCGGATACTGCGTGCTTCCTTTAATAGGCCCGGCGCGCGTCATTTGCGGGCTGGTTAATACGGACATGGTTTTATATACTCCCACTGTAATCATTAAAATCATCCATATCCACAGACCAAACCCCACCATCCCCTCATCCATAAAGACTTCTAAATGCTCGTTTTCTGCGTGATCGGTTTCGGTGTTGTGTTTGGCTTCAATATGGAATATGGCCGGTCTCCGGTAAGCCGGATAGATTACCCAAAACGATCCAATGCCATTACCAAAAATAGGTTTAGTGTGGATCATCTCAAAGGTGGACAGCCAAGTGTACATACGAAAAGTGAAGGAGGTGATTCCGCTAGGCTGGATAAAAACTTTGTTAACGATATAGGAACCTAGCAGCGTTACAATGACCATGGCGCAGGAAACAATGATTATTTTTAACCGGCGATTATTAAAAAAGAACCGGATGGAAAGTATGGAGAAAACCGTGGTGCCTCCGATTAAGCCCATAGCCGGCCCTTTAGAACCTGTCCATAAAATGTTGGCTATGGTGAGTCCCAAAAGGGGTAATAGATAAAATTGTCGGCTTTTTAAGTAAAGCGCTGTCACCACCGGCACCATGATAAC
>JAHFBY010000386.1:0-382 GCA_023249835.1 Elusimicrobiota bacterium
GCCCTCTTTGGCGGATATTTTATTGAGTCCATGGCAGCTAAAGGCGCCAGGGTGAAATATTTTATTTTAGGCGTCGCCATTTTTTCCTCAATCAGTTTATTCGGTGAAAGTTCTACTTTATCTTTTCTTTATGCTCAGCCGGATACCCGGACAATGGCGCGGGAGTGGATCAACCAAAATATCCGTCCTGGAGAAAAAATACTGATGGATCAGTTAGTTAATAATCCGCCGCTGGAAATGAGCCATGAACAATTGAGCCGATTTTATAACGCTGCGCAAAGTTTAAATCATTATAAGAAGGACTATTTTAAATTAAAGCTCGAAACGCATCCTGGTCCCGGCAACGGCTATCAAATTATTGTGTTGAAACGGTCCGCAGCGG
>JAHFBY010000386.1:413-2691 GCA_023249835.1 Elusimicrobiota bacterium
ATTACCCATCAGGTGACAGAAGTACAAAAGGTTCAGGATTTAATTGAAGTCTTGGGAGACGGTCAGGATCGATTCCGGTTCCTGCAGCAGGGCATCCATTATGTAATTGTTAGCCGATGGGAAGACAAAGTTGCTTTAACGCACATTGATCGAGTGGACAATTTTTACCGTGAAATTACAACCCAAGGCGCGCTAGTTCACGAATTTATACCAAGATACCCGGCAAGTGAATCGCCCTGGATCAAGATTTATAAATTAGATTAACCGTACTTGTAGGAAACTCCAAACCCACCGCGGGGCGGTTCCCAGCGAATATTTTGGTAGGGACAAAGCATTCTGGCGGCGCCGCACTCAATGCAGTTTTCATAACCAATCACGATTTTCTTCTGCGATTCTACCCAATCATACACTTTAGCAGGGCAAATTTTAGTGCAGGGTTTATCTTTGCATCGGGTGATGCATATTTTAGGGTCGGGGATCTGGATATGGGATTGATGGTCATTTTTAAAGGTGAGCATTCCCAATTTTTCTTCAACGCTGGACATTTCTATCCTCCCAAAGATTTATACTTAAGTGCGCCCTTGATCCCTTGTTTCAATAATAATAAGGCGTTTTGAATGTTCAGTTCGGATTTGATCAGGTGTCGTACGCCTTTATTGCGGAATATGCGCTTTATTATAGCCGATTGCAAATCTCTTTTTGGACGTCCATCCACTTGAAAATAATCAAACGCTGTTTGACATAAAAGATCTGGTAGAACGTTCAACAGTTCAGGGCGTGATTCAATTTTTTCTTCCAAGTCTTTATGGTCGAACAAATCCGGGAGAACGTACGTTTCTTTTAATTTCTTTTGGTAGAGCGATAGGAATTTAGCAGAATAGTTGCCCTCCTTTTTTGCGGCGATGACAGTTTCTCCGGCCGCCTTGCCTGCGGTCATGGCAAAATTAGACCCTTCTCTATGCGATGGGTTAACCATTTGTGCCGCATCGCCGCCCACCAGGAACCCGTCCGTATATAGTGGCGGCATGGATTTGTAGCCGCCTTCGGGGATCAAGTGCGCTGAATATTCAAGCGATTTTGATCCATCAATCCATTTTCGGACTATGGGATGGGCTTTTAACTGTTCAAGTAAATCATAGGGCGGGATGCCGGTTTTTTGAAAATGTGAAACTTTACAGCCTATGCCAATCGAAAGCGATTCTTTGTTTGTATATAGAAAACCGTAACCTAACATGCCTTGAGTAATTTGACCAAACATTTCTATGGTCGTCCCCTCGTTTTTTTCTAAATTAAATCGATCTTCAATTTTTTCTTTGGGCAAAGCTAAAACTTCTTTAACAGCCAATGCCACCTCATCGCTGCGCCACTCATCAATTAATCCAGCTTTCTGCGCGAGAATTGAGTTGACCCCGTCGCATGCAATGACCACGTCTGCTGCAAGTTCATCATTTTCGGAAGTTCTAACGCCGCAAATCTTGCCATTTTTTCGAATTAGGTCGGACACGGTCACTCCGGTATATAGCTCTGCGCCCGCAGCTTCAGCTTTTTTTGCGTACCAACGGTCAAACGCCACGCGGATAATGCTGTAACAGTTCTGCTGGTCCTTGCGCCACCGGTCCGATTTAAATCCGCCAAAAAGAGCAGAATCTTTGGACAGAAGCATCATCTTTTGTTCGGTAATTAAACGTTCAATAGGAGAGTCCGGTTCGTTCCAAAATTCACCCAGGATGTCCGCCAGCATTTTGCTGTAGAGGATAGCGCCCTGCACATTTTTAGCGCCTGGATATTCGCCGCGTTCAAGCAACAGGGTGGACAGTCCCGCGCGAGCGCAGGTGATTGCCGCGCTTGTACCCGCAGGGCCTGCGCCAACAATAATACAGTCAAATTTTTCGTCTGCCATAGAAGAATGCCTTTTACGTCCCTAAAATTGTATTAACTAAATCATTTAATTCATTGGGCACAAACGGTTTAGTTAAGAAACCTTTTACCTGCTTAAATTTGTCGAACAACTCTTTGGCAGGCGAAAGGGCCGTTAAAACAATGATTGGTATGGAACGCAACTGGGGGTCTTCAGCTATCTTAAGTTGGACGGTATATCCGTCCATGCCCGGAAGCATAACGTCAAGTATGACCAAATCCGGCATTTCTTGCCTCATCAACTCAAGTGTTCTGGGCCCTGTCCAAGCCGGAATAACGGTATGTTGAATTCGTTTTAACGTTTCGGTGCAAAGCTCGATAATTTCAGGTTCATCGTCAGCAACAAGAATTTTTGCCATTT
>JAHFBY010000387.1:0-2152 GCA_023249835.1 Elusimicrobiota bacterium
CACCACTTTCTCTACCGCAGTTTTTCTAGCGTCTGCCAAAGCCGCTCGTTTAACCGCCAAAAGGTCGCTCTGCATTGCAGCCAACCCTTCGGTCGCCACCACCTCGCCCTCTCTAGCTTCGCCCACTTTAAGGCTTGAGTTTGAGGTTGCGCAACCGTTTAAAGCCAATAGCGCCGAGGCTGCAAATAAAAACCAATATCTACGAACGGGCGGGGTGGGGGTGGCGGAATTCATCGTTATCCCAAAAAATAATGGTTATTCGAACTCCACGCCCATCATTTTAGCTAGGCGGGACTTATCCAGGCGCATGGTGACCACGCAACCATCGTCTTTGGTCCATTCGTACTTAACTTCTTCCGCGGCCTTAAGTTCCGCGTCTACCGTGGTTTGCATTTTGGAATCGGTTTCAATCGCTTTTTCTACCGTTATCCCTCCAACCAAACGCAACCCTTTAACCATGGAAAGCAACCGGTATTGACCGTCTACCACCGCCGCGTTGCGCGAGGTTGCCTTTCTTTGAGTGCTGTTGGTTAAGGTTTGGTCTGCGCCGCCAATACCAACAACTTCCAGATACTTTTTCTTTGTGGGTTCTAAATCCATTGTTTCGGACATTTCCCCTTTTTCCACGCGCGCCTTAGCTTTGCCGGCGCAACCGGCAAACGAGATCGCGAACAATCCAGACATCATGAGATACGCAAAAGTTCTTTTATTCATTATCAACTCCTCCATTATTTAAGTCTATACTCATGCATTCAAACTAGAGTCAACTTATTTTTAGACGAAAAAATCATTCTTGGGAATTATAACATTGGACCTGAAATCTGTCAACGACCCATTTTTTTGTTTATTCCTTATTAAAAACCATCACTTCCTGGGCCACCTGATCATACTTATCGGACACAGCCCCCTGGATATCTTTGGCTAAAAGCTTTAACTCTTTGGCCAGTTCCTTGGCCTCCCCGGCCATTTCTTTTTTTAACCCTTTGTGCGACTTTTCTAACTGTTTAATTCTTTTATCAATCTGTTTTACCTCGCGCTTATACCGTTTGGCGTCCTCTTTTTGTTTTTGATCCATCTCCCGCTGTAAAGATTGAACCTCGTCCATCAATTCTTTTTCCGTCTTCATCATCTTTTCTGCGCGGGAGTTCCAACGCGCAATGACTTTTTCCGCGTCGCCCAGCTCCTGACGATAAAAGGCCAGCAGGTTATCCAATGGAGCAACGTATCCCACACCTTTTACCTCTGCCAAAGGCGCCGCCGCTGCCGGCGCTTTTTCACTTGCTAAACCAGGAAGAGCCGATTTAGCCTGAATTGGAGTTTCTGTTTTATCCTGCGCCACAACGGGAATGTTTTCCGGCTCTGAAGTTGTTTCCGTTGCCGAGCCCGCTTCCAGGGCCCAAAGCCGACTTAAAGCCGTTCCGCTTGTCCAAACTAATCCCAACGCTAAAAGAGCGCCCGCTAACTTTTTATGCCGCATTTTTTCATACCTCCGCTATTTAAATTCTTATAGACCGTTATTTTGCAGTAAATCACCATCCATCACACCGCTCAAACCGGACTCTTGGTCGTCCGCGCTTTCCGAATCCAAAAGCCGTTCCACAATCTTTACTATTTTTTGCGGTTCAAACGGTTTGAGCACATAAGACTGTACTCCCAAAGATCGGGCCTTTTCTATGTGCTGCGCTTTTTTGGAAGAAGTAAGGATCATGATGGGAATGGACTGATAATCCGGATCTTGCTTGACCGCAACCATAACCGCCCAACCGTCCATTACCGGCATGGTTAAATCTAAAATAAGCAGGTCCGGACGTTTATTTTTAATCATCTCCACACCAGCGCGTCCGTCAAATGCAATTTCGATTTCATAGCCCCTGCTCTTTAAAACGAACTGCAGGGTTTCAATTACATCAAAGTCATCTTCTATAATTTGAATACGTTTTGACATCTAGTTTTAGTTTCGCCCCCTCTCAATTTTCCGAAATTAAGCCCTTCTTACACTACCCAATATTTTAACTTTTGTCTAGTATAGACTCTATTTTTGCGATGATCTGCTTAGCCTCAAACGGTTTAAAGATATACCCAATAGCCCCAGCTCGGAAAACAGCTTCAATTTCCGGCTCGGAAACCACCGCAGATAAAATAAGGATCGGGA
>JAHFBY010000387.1:2162-2683 GCA_023249835.1 Elusimicrobiota bacterium
CCTCCTTTAACTGCCGACAAACCTCCGGACCCTGAATGTCCGGCAACATAAAGTCCAATAACACCAGGTCCGGTTTGGATTTTTTAGCCAAACGCACGGCATACTCGCCCCGATTGGACGTCAACACCTCGTAGCGCGGACACAAGATATATTGGAGCAGTTCCAAAGACGCCCGATCGTCTTCCACAATTAATATTTTTTTAGTTGTCGCGGTCATTTCATTCCTTTACAATTTTTTGCGCGCTTTCTACCGCGCTTTCTTCAAATCCAGCCTCCGGAGCCTGAACGCGTTTGCGCGGCAATAAAAACCTAAAAGTCGACCCTTGATTGATCACTGATTCCACCCAAATTCGACCACCGTGCATTTCCACAATAGATTTGGAAATAGAAAGGCCTAGCCCTGTGCCTCCCACTTGACGCGTGAGGGAAGAGTCAACTTGATAAAATTTATCAAACACCCGTTTCTGGTCCTCTTTTTTTATGCCCACCCCGGTATCCACCACGCTTACTAGAACATAGTC
>JAHFBY010000388.1 GCA_023249835.1 Elusimicrobiota bacterium
AACCTTTTCATCGCCGCCAAGAAATGCCGGAGGCTTCTCAGCCGGTTTCATCCATGCATTCGGAAAATCTTTATCATTATTCCCGGCGAAAAACAAAAAGCGTGTCCGTGGGACCGATCGCGTTGGGCGGGGAAAGCCTGGTGCGGGTGGTTTCCAATTTTTCCCAAGCCCGGCAGAGCGGCGCTTCGCTATTGACCTTGCTCGAAGTGCAGCTGCGCAAGGGCAAAAGTATGGTCCCGGAAATTATTGAATGGCCGATCCGCAGCCAATCCGATTTAACCGCTTTGATCCAGTGCCGGAACTTTTTAAAAAATGAAACTTCGCGGCTCGCCTTTTTAGGACGGTTTGAAGACGCGTTGGCGCTCTTAGATGAGGGATTGCCCTATTTGGACGCAGCCAGTTTTAAGTCTGGTCCCATTGATACGAATGAATCTAGAAAAGAAAAATTTATTCAATTCGTAGGCAAAGTTGTGGCTAGAGGACTACCCATATTTTTAGAGGCGAGCAACTGCCAAGACCCCGTAAAACTGGCTCAAACCGGCAGCCTAACACCGGCGCATAACATGCTGGGCGGCGTGGGCTGGTGCGAAGAGATGGGGGCTAAAAACTTGGTGCTCTCTTTCCATTTGCCGGACCGTTCGCGACTGATTCAAAACGTTCGCTATTTAGCGGCTCAACTTCTGCTCGCGCAAAAAAATTATCCTCTGCACATTAAAGTTGTGGCAACCGGGCTGCGCAGCCAGGACCGTTTATCGGCAGCCGTGGCCGCGGGTTCCCTGCTCTGTGACGGTATCGGCGACAGCCTGCAGGCGGGCGCAGGCCTGGAAGTGCAAGCAGATTTGGAAATGACTTATGGCGTTTTACAAGCCGCGGGCGTGCGCGTTACCAAAACCGAATACGTCTCCTGCCCCTCTTGCGGGCGAACCCTTTTTGATTTGCAAACCACTACTGAACGCATACGGTCTAAAACCAACCATTTGGTGGGCGTTAAAATTGCCATTATGGGCTGCATTGTTAACGGGCCCGGCGAAATGGCGGACGCGGATTTTGGTTACGTGGGCGGCGCGCCGGGAAAAATTAACCTTTACGTTGGCAAAGAATGCGTGCAAAAAGGTATCCCTACGGAAATTGCCGATGAAAAACTGATTGAATTGATCAAAATTCACGGCAAGTGGCAGGAGGAGACGTCCCCTCCTTAGACCTTCTTTGAAAAGGGGCAGTCCCCTGAAAGGGGACATAGTCTCACTCCGTGAAACGGTCCCCACAGGGGGGCTCGCGCTTTAGTGCAGCATGTGACTTAAGTCACACCCCAATGTGACTAAAGTCACTAATTAATATATTGACAGTTTAAGCATTTCCTGGTATATAGAGATTACTTTAAAACCCAGCTACACATCATTGGCAGGAACACCAAAACTTCACAGGGCTTTGCAACTAGGTTGATTGGGGTTAGGAGGGGCGTAGTTGCACCCTCCTTTATTTATTGGCGGTAATTCAACCGTTTGAATAAAAACCTTGTGAAAATATTAAATTGCCAAAAATTAAATAAACAATTACAAATTGGTGCCCAATTTATTAGGCACCTTTATTTTTTGTTTGTGGCGGCAATGGTTTTAACCGCGAATGGGATGTCGCCCTTGTTTGCAGGGGTGGGAACCAGCGGAGCACAATTTTTGAAATTGGGTATTGGCGCAAGGGCCGCGGCAATGGGTGAATCCTTTGTGGCAGTGGCAGACGACGCTTCAGCCATCTATTGGAACCCCGCCGGATTGACCCGCTTAACCCAAAGAGAGCTTTCCGCATCTCACCACGCCTATATTCAAGGCCTCAACTACGAAACCATTGCTTATTCCCAACCCACTCGCTTTGGCACTATGGGCAGCGCTGTTAATTATCTTTATTTGAGCGGGTTGGAGCGGCGCACCAAAGATGAAAAACAAGAAGGCACGTTTGGCGCCAGCGATGCGGCGTTCACCCTTTCCTTTGCCCGTCCGCTTTTTGCGAACGCTGATAAAAATATTCCCGTCGCCAAACAATTTTCTATAGGCTTCAATTTAAAGGTGATCCGGCAAGAAATTGAATCTCACAGCGCCAACGCTTTTGCCATGGACATTGGACTGCTAACGCCTCTGCGCGGATCGCAGTTAACGCTTGGTTTTACTGTCCAAAATTTAGGAACCCCAGTGCGGTTCATGAATGAAAGCTATCCCCTGCCCCTGACCTTCCGCACGGGTTTAGCCTGGAACGCTAAACATTTGCCCATGACCCTTACCGGATCCATCTCTGTTCCGCGCGACCATTCGCCAACCTATGAAATGGGTATGGAATATTGGGTTATTTCTCCCTTTGCCTTGCGCGGAGGATACTTGGTTCGTCCAGCGGGAGATTCTTCCCTATTTCAAGGCGTTGGTTCCAATTCTAACAGCAACTTGTCGAGGTTCGGCGGACTCATGGCTGGTTTTGGACTAAAATTTAGACATTTGGGAATTGATTATGCTTTTGTGCCGCTAGGCGATTTAGGCAACACGCACAGGGTTACCTTTGGAATGAGATTTAAGTAAAGGTGGAAATATCAGCAGCAAACATCATGGAAAAGAGAGGCAATGGTATGCATAAAAAACTCCTAACTCCCGTCAGTCGCACAATCCTAATATTAGGTCTAATGAGCGTTATCGG
>JAHFBY010000389.1 GCA_023249835.1 Elusimicrobiota bacterium
ACCTGCCGCAAGACTCCGGAGTTTTACAAAAGAAGAGCTTGTCCGAAATGGAAGTGATGGAACACCTCACTGATCTGTCGCGTAAAAACGTGACGACTAAAGATTATCCCAGCTTTTTAGGCGCGGGGGCTTACCACCATTTTATACCCGCTGCAGTGGGCGCGCTTATTTCGCGCGGCGAGTTTTTGACCGCCTACACGCCGTATCAACCGGAAGCCAGTCAAGGCACGCTGCAGGCAACGTTTGAATTTCAGAGCATGATTGCAAGTCTCTATGGCATGGACTTGGCTAACGCCTCGCTTTATGACGGCGCCTCGGCGCTGGCAGAAGCCGCCTTGGTTGCGGTGCGCGAAACGAACCGTCCTAAAATTTTAGTGGCTAAAAGCGTTCACCCGGAATATCGCAAAACTTTAAAGACAGTGTGTTCAGGCTTTACAGTCCTAGAGTTGGACTATGACTCTAAAGGCGTTTGTTCGCAGTTTAAGTTGGACGAGAGCGTGGCCTGTTTAATTATTCAAAGTCCCAACTATTTTGGCAACCTTGAAGACGGCGAGCTTTTAAGCGAAAAACTGCATAAGAACGGATCTTTGTTAATCCTTAGCGCTAACCCCTTGTCCCTGGGCATTTTAGAAGCGCCCGGCGCTTATGGCGCGGACATTGCGGTAGGCGAGGGTCAGCCTTTGGGCCTTTCCTTAAATTATGGAGGACCTTATTTGGGTTTGTTCGCTTGCAAGAACAAATACATGCGCAAAGTCCCGGGCCGTATCGTGGGGCTGACCAAGGATTTAGAGGGCAAGCGAGGTTACGTTTTGACCTTGCAAACCCGCGAGCAGCATATCCGTCGGGAAAAAGCGACCTCAAACATTTGTACCAACCAGGCGCTCATGGCTTTGGCCGCGACCGTTTATCTCTCTTTGCTGGGACCGCGCGGTTTGCGCGAGTCCGCGGAGTTGAACCTGCGCAACGCGCGCTATGCCGCGGAATTAATCGCTAATATTCCCGGCTTTACCTTGGCTTTTTCTTCTCCTTTTTTTAATGAGTTTGTGGTTCGTTCGCAGAGAGATCCACAGTCCTTGAACCTTGCGCTATTGCAAAAGCACCGAATCATTGGCGGCAAACCCTTGGGCGCGGACTATCCGGAGCTAAAAGACTGTACGCTTTATTGCGTTACAGAAATGAATTCTAAAAAAGAGATTGACGCTTTGGCGCAGGCTTTACAGCAGGAAGGAGCTTAACATGGAAGAACCGATCATATTAGAATATAGTTTGGCCGGCAAAAGAGGCATCACCTTCCCTTCCGCTGTTACGGACAACAGGCCTTTAGGAACAATTTTGCCGGAAAAATACATGCGCAAGGCGTCCGCGAGCTTGCCGGAAGTTTCCGAGCCCGAAGTGGTGCGCCATTTTACCCGGCTTTCGCAAAAGAATTTTTCCGCGGACACGAACTTCTATCCGTTGGGTTCATGCACGATGAAATATAACCCAAAAATGAACGAGGCAGCTTGCGGTCTGCCTGGATTTAAAGACTTGCACCCTTATCAGAGCGAATCTACCGTGCAAGGCACTTTGCAGCTTTTATGGAATTTAGAGCAATGTTTGTGCGAATTGACGGGTATGGGGTCGTTTAGCCTTCATCCTGCGGCAGGCGCTCACGGCGAGTTTGTGGGCCTAAAAGTTGCCGCCGCGCACTTTAAGGCTAAAGGGCAAAAGCGGTCAAAAGTTATTGTTCCCGACACCGCGCACGGCACTAATCCTGCCAGCGCGGCTTTGGCAGGTTTTAGCGTGGTTTCGGTTCCGTCCAACGTTCGCGGACGGATCGATAAAGAAAAGTTGAAAAGCATGATGGATTCTGAGGTGGCGTTGGTGATGGTGACTTGTCCCAACACCTTGGGCCTGTTTGAAGATGAAATTGTCGAGATCGCTGACATCGTGCATAAACAAGGCGGCCTTCTATATATGGATGGAGCTAATTTTAATGCATTGGTAGGCTTGGTTCATCCTGCTAAGCTTGGTTTTGATATCATGCATTTGAATTTACATAAAACATTTAGCGTCCCGCATGGCGGCGGAGGTCCGGGCGCTGGACCCGTAGGTGTTACGAGCGAGTTGTCCGTTTATTTGCCGGATCCGCGCATCCAAAAAAATGAAAAAGGATTTATTTTGCAGGACAACTGCGAACTTTCCATTGGCAAAGTGCGCAGCTATTTCGGCAGCACAGGCGCGCTCATTCGCGCTTATACTTATATCCGTTCGCTTGGCCATGACGGGTTAAAAGCGGTCAGCAAAAATGCTATTTTAAACGCGAACTATTTGCTCGAAAAGCTTAAACCCCACTTCGCGCCTTTTATCGATGAACCTTGCATGCATGAATGCGTATTGTCCGCCAGCGCCTACGCTAAACAGGGTTTCCGCACTTTAGACATTGTGAAGCGACTATTGGATTACGGTTTTTATGCGCCAACGATTTATTTCCCTTTGATTGTTCCCGAAGCGATGATGGTAGAACCTACAGAAACCGAATCAAAGAAAAGTATGGACGATTTTGTCAGAGCCATTGAAAAGATATTGGCAGAAGGCAAAAAAGATCCGCAATTTTTACGTTCTGCTCCGCACACCACTCCGGTTCGGAGGCTGGACGAAGTCGCAGCGGCCCGTAACCCTGTGCTGCGCTGGC
>JAHFBY010000390.1 GCA_023249835.1 Elusimicrobiota bacterium
ACAGAATTCACATTCTTCACAAGCCCTTTGTCCTCAATGCGTATACCTCCCACCTCAAAGGAGCTTCGCGCAAAGGCGTTTGCTGTTTTTCCGCTCATTTTGAGCGTCTCTTGCATGGCACTCACGTCTGCTACCGTCTGTGACCTTTGGACCGCTAAAATGTCTCCGGCTAATCGTTCCTGATCTTCCGCTTCAAGTTTGGCAAATTCTGTGTCTACGGCAGCATGGTACTGATCCTTTAAATTCTTCAGGGTTTGCGCGTCCATCTTACCTACCGTCACCAACTGTTTTTTGGCGCCATCGTAAATATATTGCATCTTCCCGGCGGAATCTAGTTTCACTTCCCGCCGTAGGTTCGGTTGGCCGTCAGTTCCAACATCGGCGGCTCCGCCTTTTAGCGTGAACTCCCGCATCAGTTTTCCACCGTCGCCTGCTTTGGCCAGCACAAAAGCCGCCACCGCTTCCTTGCCGTATTGCTCTCCGGCTCCAGCGGCATAAATCTTGCCGTATTGTTCTACGTCTTTCTTCTCAATGCCCTGTAATCCCGCCGCGATCCCAGCGTCCATATTCGCAGCGTCTTTCTCGTATAAATAGAGTTCGCTCCCATCCTTTTTGCTCTTGCGCTCTATCCCCAAAACCTCTTGTTTGCCCTCTTCTCCCTGCCTTACAAACAAACGCGTTTCGCTTCCAGTTTCCTTGCTATTTTCCGTGTAAATATGCGAAGCTTGCGCTAAATAAGCCGCTGCATCCACCTTTCCTACATTTATACCTACCTCTTTCAGTTGGTTTGTTACTGCTCCCAACGCTTTATCATATTCCTCTGTCCCTCGAGCCGCCTGCACATAACTGATCTCCCGCTCTTTGCCCGTCCCAAAATCCACCACCACCTTGCCTTTGGCAACCGCCACTTTCCCAGACGCATCGTACGTGAAATCTACCTTCATTACTTCGTTGGACCCAGCCGCGTTCTTGCTTACCACCCCAACGATCCCTTTGTCCTTATCATACGCCAGCGCCATCTTGTTACCGTTCTTCTCTACCCCAATCCACTCTACCTTCCCGCCCAACATCTCTGCCGCTTTCCCTAAAAGCTCTTTGCCTAACTGCCCTATAACTCCAGGATCAATCTTTACCCCTGCCATCTTCCCCAACGCCCCTTCCGCTTCCTCCCGGCTTAAATTCATTCCCCCCTGCTCTTCGTGCTCGCGGCTGACCTTTATATATTCCGCGCCTCTCTCCTCCTCTCCTAAACTAAACTTACCAAACAGTTCTCTACTCTCGCTCTCCACTGTTATTTGCAGCTCTTTTGTACCCTCTTCTTTCTCTACCTTAGACTCCTCCAGCCTAACCCCACTTAATACCGCTGCTTTTTCCTTTTCTCCCCGGCTGTTCTCCCCGCTTTCGGCTTTTTGCGTTACTCCCTTGACCCCGTTTATCCCTGCCCCATTTTTTTCACTTGCGCTGTCCATTAATAAATTTAACTTCTCCTGCCCCGCTGTTTGACCCAACTCTTCTGATTGGGTCGCCCCTTTTTTCCCAGTAACCATTCCCAGCATTGACCCTAACTTCTCAGAAAACTCTTTGCTTGCGCCCAACGCTTCTTTGACTCCTAAACTAGATATCACAAAATTCTTTGCGCCCTGCAATATATTTAAACTTAAACTTGTAAATCCTTTTTCTATACCTTCTTTATTCCCTCTTGCTCCAGCCCCCCTTCCCTCTAATATGACTTGGCTCATGTCCTTGTAATTAAAAAACTGTTTATTGATTGCCGTTCCCAAACTTCCCGCAGCGCTCAGAGCGTTTGACAGCCCTGCACTCTCTTCCTGAATGCTGTTATTTACCTCTTCTTCGCTCCTTCCTGACCGATACATCTCCCCGGCTTTCGCCCGCGACTCTTTAAGCTGTTCCCTCATCACTGCTCTTTGCAGTTGCGCGCTAAATGCCCCGCCTCCTAATTTCGTGTTCCTCAAATAATTCGTTACCTTGCCCTGCGCCCGATCTTCATTATGGGCTAATTTAGATACCGCTCCTACCAATACCTGCGCTGCTAACGCCGCTACGCTGCGGTCTTCTACGCCCTTTACGTTTTGCGCTATGATCCGTCCAATCACCTCGCCTAGCACCGCGTCCATCACCGCTTGCGAGGCAACCTCCGCTATTCCCGGCATACTCCCGGTTTTTGTTGTGTCTGTTTTCTGATTCTGATCCGAATAGGCTTGCACTCCCGCTCCTACGGCGCTGATCCCGCCCACGAACGCCAGACGCCGCCCGTCTTTAACCCCGTCCACGTTTGCCGCTGCCGTATTTAAACTTCCGACCAACGCTGCCCGCGCGACAATTGTCCCGACTCCTCCCCCATTAACATACTTGTTCGCCGCTTGCGCGCCTCCCGCTAAAGCGCCGCTCGCCGCGCTCTTCCATAATTCTTCCGATTTCGTGCGCCCTAAAATCGCCGACTGCGTCACATGGATAGCGCTGCCCCCGGCCACGTTGATGACTACTGGCGCTGTAAATCCAGTTGTAACACCTGAATTATCACCAACAAAACTCATCGCTTCTGCCGCCCCCATCTCCACCAACTTTTCTGTTACCGCTTGCCCCATGTCCTGGCCATTTAGACGCGCAATGATCACTGCGGTCAATAGTTGTAATGGCCGAAACACCGGGT
>JAHFBY010000051.1:0-1427 GCA_023249835.1 Elusimicrobiota bacterium
AAACTATAGGTATGAGCAAACATCTATCCAAGATCGCATCGGTTATTGAAGATTTTCGTAAAGGCAAAATGGTTGTTATGGTTGACGACCCGGCGCGAGAAAACGAGGGAGATATTGTGATCGCGGCGGAGAAGGCAACGCCTGGGGCCATTAACTTTATGGCTAAACATGGGCGCGGTTTAATTTGCATACCGCTTTTGGGCGAACGATTAGACGCCTTGAAATTATATCCCATGGTAGAACGGCCCGACAAATCTAAAGAAGCAGCGTTCACTGTCTCGGTTGACGCCAAAAGAGGCGTGACCACCGGCATCTCGGCCCACGACCGCGCGCTGACTGTAAAAACACTTCTCGATAAAAACTGCCAGCCTGCCGACCTTTGCCGACCTGGACATATTTTTCCGCTGCGCTATCAAGAAGGCGGCGTTTTGGTGCGCGCGGGACATACCGAAGCGGCAGTGGATTGCGCCACCCTGGCCGGACTCTATCCAGCAGGGGTAATTTGTGAAATTTTAAATGAAGATGGTTCCATGGCAAGGATGCCCGAGTTAGTTCGCTTTGCAAAACGTTTCAAACTAAAAATGCTTTCTATTGCGGATTTGATTGAATATCGTAGACGAACAGAAAAACTAGTGCGCCGTATAGTTTCCACTGAGCTGCCCACGCAATTCGGCAATTTTACTTTACATCTCTATGAAGACGGGATTAGCAGAGAGCATCATGTCGCCTTAGTCAAAGGGGAAGTGGCTAATAAAAAAAATGTGCTCGTTCGGGTCCACTCCTCTTGTTTTACCGGCGATGTCCTTGGTTCACTACGCTGCGATTGCGGATCGCAATTGCGCGCCGCCTTAAAAAAGGTAGAAGACGCCAAAGAAGGCGTCATCCTTTATCTGCATCAAGAAGGCAGGGGAATAGGCCTTGCCAATAAAATTCATTCTTATGCGCTTCAGGACCAGGGACTAGACACTGTAGAAGCAAACCGTAAGTTGGGGTTTGCTCCGGACTTACGGCACTATGGCATTGGCGCGCAGATATTAGTTGATTTGGGGCTCAGTTCCATACGGTTATTAACAAACAATCCAAGAAAAATTGTGGGATTAGAAGGATACAACCTTAAAATTTCAGAGCGCATTCCATTGATAATAAAATCAAATCCAAAAAATGTTCGGTACTTAAAAACTAAAAAAGAAAAACTGGGCCATCTTTTTAATGTGATTTAGCATGAAACCAAACTGGAAAATCGGGATTGTGGTATCCCAGTTTAATGAAAAAACCACTGCCGGGTTGCTCAGTGGAGCGCTGAAAGCATTAAAAGATGGGAAGATCCCGCAAAATAACATTCAAATTGTCCGGGTGCCCGGCTCCTATGAGATACCCCTGGCCGCGCATGCACTAGCGAAAACAAAGAAATACGCGGCCATAATTGC
>JAHFBY010000051.1:1437-8497 GCA_023249835.1 Elusimicrobiota bacterium
TCCACCAAGGAAAAACCAGGCAAAACCGTATAATTGCGCAAGCTGTTGCCAATGGGTTAGTGCAGTCGGCTCTAACCACCGGAGTACCCATCACATTTGGCATTATTACCCCGCAAACGATTCAACAAGCGCAGGCGCGGTCAGGACCAAACCTTGCCAACAAAGGCAGTCAAGCAGCCGCAGCGGCTCTACTTATGATACCGACTCTCCAAAACATCTCCGCCTAGAAAATTATGTCAAGCCGTCGGGTTGCCCGTGAAGTTGCCTTACAATCGCTCTATCTAATAGACACTTGCAAATATACGCCGGAGTCGGCAATCCAAACCGTATTACAAATACCGCTTTCAAAACCCTTGCGTGAATTTGTAAATGATCTAGTTAATGGCGTAACAATCCAAAAACCGGAAATTGACGCAATTCTTTCGGGGTGCCTAGAGAACTGGAACATGAAGCGCCTGGCTATTGTGGACAGAAACATTTTGCGGCTTGCCACATACGAAATCATCAACGACAAAGACACTCCGATTTCAGTAATCCTTAATGAAGCCATTGAGATTGCCAAACTCTATTCAACTGAGGACTCCAGCAAATTCGTCAACGGTATCCTTGACAAGGTAAAATCGGAACGAAAATAAATTTTGCGAGTTTGACCTGCATGAACCCGGCCAAAGAAATTCAATTGTTGAAAGATGAAATTGATCATCACAACTACCTCTACTACGCGCTAGACAAACCTGAAATCTCCGATCAAGAGTTTGACAGTTTAATTCAGAAGTTAAAAAAACTGGAAGAAGAATTCCCCGGGTGGATCACTCCTGACTCTCCCACGCAAAGGGTTGGCGGCAAAGCAACGAGTTCATTTTTACCGCACAAACATTCCAAAGCTATGCTCTCTTTGGACAACGTCTATACCGAAGAGGAATTTTTAGCTTGGTGGAACCGGGTGATTAAGGCTTTAGGCAGCGACAATGAAATGGAAGTGACCATTGAACCAAAAATTGACGGCACAAGTTTGTCCTTGATATATCAAGATGGCCTTCTAATCAGCGCGGCAACCAGGGGAGACGGAATGGTGGGAGAAGATGTGACCATGAACGCAAAAACTATCCGCGCCATACCCCTACGCTTAAAATCTCTCAACAAACTTTCCGGAACTTTTGAATGCCGAGGAGAAGTGTATATCCATAGATCTGATTTTGACTGGATTAACCGCCAAGCGCAAAAGGCCGGAGAAAAAATGTTTGTCAATGCAAGGAACGCCGCCTCCGGATCGCTCCGCCAAAAAGACCCTCAAATTACTGCGCAGCGAAAACTACGTTTTTGCGTCCATTCGCATGGCGCAATGGACCTGCCCGAATCCCATGCTGATTTTTTAGAAACGTGCAAGAGATATCTCCTGCCCGTAACTTATTCCACCCTCCTCTGCCAAACGCCGGACCAAGTTATGGAACTCTATTCTAAACTAGCTGCCGCTCGCAAAACATTGCCCTATGAAATAGACGGCATCGTCATTAAAATTAATTCCTATAAAAAACAAGCTCTGTTGGGAAACACGGCTAAAAGTCCGCGTTGGGCTATTGCTTTCAAATTTAAAGCTTTTCAAGCTGAAACCATGCTGCTCGGTGTGGAGTATTCTGTCGGACGGACCGGAACCATCACACCGGTCGCAAAAGTGCGTCCGGTGGAATGCGGGGGAGTGACAATATCCTCAATTTCCCTGCATAATTTTGATGAAATAGAGCGGTTGGGCATAGGTTTAGGGGACAAAATTTTAATCGAACGCGCGGGCGACGTTATTCCCAAAGTAGTCAGAGTCTTAACGCCTGCCGAGCAAAGAACCCTGATCCCTAACCCCAAGTTTTGTCCGTCCTGTGGAGAAAAGATCCCTTTACCTTCTGAAGAAGAGGTGGCCTTGCGTTGCCCAAACTTCAATTGTCAAGCGCAGTTGGAACAAAGCATACTGCATTTTGCCGGGCGCGACGGCATGGATATAGAAGGTATGGGTCCAGCAATAGTATCGCAAATTTTATCTAAAAAACTGATTAAAGGAATTGCCGGACTTTATTCACTTAAAAAAGAAGAGCTTTTGCAGTGCGATTTGTTTGCGGCTAAAAAAGCGGAGAAATTGATTGACCATATTCAAAAGAGCAAAATTCGTCCATTATCCAAACTGTTAACAGCCTTAGGTATCCGACACGTGGGCGAAAGGGTGGCGCAAATCCTAGCTAAACATTATCCTTCCCTGGACCGCTTAGCCCAAACCCAAAAAGAGGAACTGACCAAAATCCCTGAAGTTGGACCAATTATTGCCGAATCTATTCATCAATACTTTTTACAGGAAAAAACATTGGAGTTGATCCGTGATTTAAAAGTTCACGGCGTAAACATGCTTGAACCCCAAGGGTCGCTCATCGCATCGCCTTTTTCCAATAAATCTATCGTAATCACCGGAGAATTGGCGCATTTTACCCGAAGTGAAGCAGAAAAACTGATTGGGACATTAGGCGGTCGCTGCACCGGAACAGTATCGGCAAAAACAGATTACTTGGTCGTGGGCAATGCGCCCGGCTCGAAATTTGAAAAGGCTAAAAAATTGGGCGTCGCTATCCTAACCGAATCAGAGTTCATACAGTTATCAAACCCTATTTCGCAATGACAAAAGATATGTTATATAATAACCCATATTGGAGGGCCTTCCTATGATAAGTAATTTGCTTGCACAAAATGCGTTCTTTAAGGGTCTAGACCCCGCGGAACTTGATCTTTTTATTGAGATCGCAGAAGAAAAAACGTTTGCTAACGACGAGATGATTTTTAAAGAAGGGTCTAAGGGCGACAAGATGTATTTAATTATATCCGGCACCATTGAAATTTGGAAGAGCGAAGACACCCAAGCGCGCGGCTCCCGGCTTGCCAGGCTAAGAGAAGGGGAAATTTTCGGTGAAATGGCTTTGTTTGATCAGGGACCCCGGTCTGCCACCGCCGTTGCCTCGCTTAACAAAGAAACAAAACTTATAATTTGGCAGGACGAAAAAATAGCTAAACTTATCAATGTCCACCCGGAAACTGGAAACAAAATTTTAAATAATATTTTGCGGAAACTAAGTCATCGGTTGCGCATTGCCAATGACGCCATTCACACGCTCTTACGCGCCAACCAATACGTTGCAATTTAATTTATTTTAAGACTTGTGGTGTGGGATCGCTTTGGTAGGCTAGGAACGCCGGCAATGGCGGGCGCGGTTGTGTTGGCCGCGCAACCATGGTGATCGCTTCCCAAGGGCATATCCGCAAACATAACGTGCAGCCTGTGCATTGATCATCTTGAACGTCGACAACTATCATGCCGAAAGGTGTGGAGCTGGAGGGATCAAGTTTAACAATGCAGTTTTCGTTCGGCATTACCGATAAACAAGCTTCGCACCCCGAACAAATGTCCGGACTTATGCTCGCTATTAGTTTGGATTTAGGTTTTTTGGGTAACGGCGCTGCTAGAGCCATAAGTTCATTATGGCAGATATGAAAAAATTTGTCAATTTATATGAAAAAGGATAAAAAAGGCCCGCTCCTGGGCGCGCATATGTCCATAGCCGGCGGAGTGGCCAAAGCTATTGAGGCAGGATCTTCCATTGGCTGTAACGCCATTCAGATATTCACCAAATCCTCTCGCCAATGGGTTTCAAACCAGTATAGCTCCGAAGAGGTTGCGGAATTTAAACGATTAAAAAAAGCCAGTTCCATTGAAACTGTGATTGCCCATGACTCTTACTTGCTTAACCTCGGATCGCCCAACCCAGCTTTAAGAAAAAAATCAGTGGGCGCTTTTATCGATGAAATGGAACGCTGCGAAATTTTAGAAATCCCTTACCTTGTCGCTCACCCAGGCTCGCATACCGGATCCGGGGAAGAAGCGGGGATTAAAACCATTGCCAACTCTTTAGATGAAATTTATACGGCATGTAAAGGCTTCCGTACGCGCATAACCTTAGAAATTACGGCTGGTCAAGGGTCTAACCTGGGATATAAATTTCAACAAATCCGCGCAATGATGGACTCTTCTCAGTTTTCAGACCAGCTTCGAGTTTGCTTTGATACAGAACACGCTTTTGCCGCCGGATACGACCTACGCACAGCCGAGGGGTATGAAAAGACTTTTAATGATTTTGATCGGGAAATTGGTCTAAAAAAAATAGTCGCGTTTCATTTAAACGATTCCAAAAAGGAATTTGGCTCTCGGGTAGACCGTCATGAACATATCGGCAAAGGTTTTATTGGGGAAGAGGCATTCAAAATGCTGATGAACGACCCGCGCTTCAGCGACACGGTAATGTGTTTAGAAACGCCTAAAGGCCCCGAGTTAAGCGAGGACGTTGAAAACTTAAAGCTTTTGCGCAGTTTTATTAAATAAAGTTAGTTTTTATTGAACTTGTTCTAAGATAGCCTCTGCGTGGCCATCCACTTTAACTTTCCGGTAAATTTTATGCAATTTCCCTTCAGGGTTAATGACGAAGGTGGACCGCTCAATGCCCCAAAACTTCTTTGAAAACATGGTTTTCTTTTTATAGACCCCATACAACCGGGAAACTTTTGCATCTTCATCACAAAGCAGGGAAAAATTCAACGAATATTTTTGGATAAATTTTTGATGGCTTGCAGCCGCATCCAGACTCACGCCCAAGACCGCTATTTTTTTGTTTAAAAACAACTGTTGCTGATCTCTAAAACTGCATGCTTCCTTAGTGCAACCCGGAGTATCGTCTTTAGGATAAAAATAAAGCACAACCCACTGGCCTTTGCAATCAGAAAGTGAAACACGTTTACCGTTTTGATCTTGCAAAGAAAAATTAGGCGCGGTTACCCCTTCTTCCAATACATTCAATACCTGAACTGACATCACACATCCTCCTGATATTTCATATTAAAAATGATGACTTATTGATTTCCAATGCCTTTATTTTACATTTTTTCCGTTTCGGGGTCCACTATTAAAAAGTAAAATTTTTGCGCGGCGCGGCATAATTCTGATATAATATATTTTATACGTTAAGCCTAAGAATTTTCTTGTGATCTAGTTTTAATGAAAATTGTCCGCATTCTACAGCATCGCTTCCGTAAAGACTATCAATCCGTACTAACTGAAGAAGGAAAAAGTATTAAGTTGCATACGGAGTTAGCGCAAAAGCACCATCTGGTAGACGGCATGGAGTTGCCTGAAAGTCAATGGGAAGACATTTTACAGCTCAACCATAAGAAAGAAGCTCTGGATTATTGTTATTTGCTTTTAAGCTATCGCAGCCGTTCCGAAAAAGAGATGATGCAAAAACTGGAACGCAAAAAATATACCCGGCAAATAATACATTCGGTAATTAAAGAGTTAAAAGAAAACAGGCTGATCGATGATTCTACCTTTGCTAAAAATCTAGCTGAATCCAAGTTAAAACATAAAAATTGGGGTAGAGCTAAAATTGAACGCGACTTGATCGCTCATGGCGTTTCCCCGGAAAGCGCCAAGATTTTATTATGTGAACTGGCAGAAGAAGAAAACAAAGAATTTGTCTCTGAGGATGAACGCGCTTACCAGGCGCTGCTAAAACGAAAATCCCAGCTTAGTTCAGTGGAACCGCATACTAGGTACCGACGGCTGTTTGAATATTTATTGCGACGCGGATTTACTTATGATACGGTAGAAAAAGCGCTATCCAGGTTTAGGCGCGAAAATTTGTTGGATTTAGATGATAAGGAAACGGAGGAAGATCTAAGATGAGAGCATTAATATCAGTATCAGATAAAACAGGCATTGTCGAGTTGGCCAATGAACTTGAGAAACTTCAATTTGAAATTGTTTCTACGGGCGGAACAGCAAAAACTTTGCGACAAGCAGAAATCTCCACCCAAGAAGTGAGCGACTTAACTGGTTTTCCTGAAATTTTAGGCGGACGGGTTAAAACTCTACACCCCAAAATATTCGGCGGAATTCTATACTGCCGGGACAACCAAAATCATAAAAACGACATGGAAAATCAGAGTATTCAATCCATTGACTGGGTGATTGTAAACCTTTATCCCTTTGAACGGATTCATATGGAAAACAAAATTCCCAAGGCAGAAATGTTGGAATTTATTGATATTGGTGGCGTTTCTTTACTCCGTGCTGCGGCCAAGAACTATTCGGACGTAGTTGTCCTTTGTGACAACAGTGACTATAACTTAGTAATTCAAGAGCTAATTCTAACCCAACGGGTGTCTTTGGCAACTCGCAAGAACCTCGCGTCTAAAGCTTTTATGCATACGGCCCACTATGACAGCATGATTGCCAAATATTTTCGTAATGGCGCGGGCAAAGACCATAATAAAGAAATCCAATCGCCGTTTCCAGATGAACTCACCCTGGGCATGAAAAAAGTCTTGGACTTGCGTTACGGCGAAAACCCTCAGCAAAAAGCCTGCCTCTACCGCGAATCAGGAGAGAGGAACTGGGGAGTGGTGAACGCAGAAAAAATTCAAGGAAAAGAGCTTTCATTTAACAATTATTTAGATTTAGATAGTGCCTGGCAAATTGTGAACTCGTTTAACCTGCCGCAATCTGGGCAAGAGGGACCTGGCGGTCTTCAGGTAGGCCAACATGGCGCCAACGGCGTTTGCTGCGTGATTATTAAACATACCAACCCGTGCGGAACAGCGATCGCGGCCAATGCGCTGGATTCATTTCGTTTAGCGCTCAGCACCGACCCTTTAAGCGCATTTGGTGGAATTATTGGGTTCTCTTCAACCGTGGACCAACAAACAGCGGAACAAATTAGCAAGACCTTCTTTGAGTGTATTATTGCGCCTGAATATACTCAAGAAGCGCTTGAACTTTTCAAAACTAAGCCGAATTTGCGGGTTTTGCGGCAAAGCACCATACTTTCGCTGCCTTATGAATTTGACATGAAAAAAATATCCGGCGGATTACTTGTGCAACAAAAGGATTGGGAAGACACGGTATTGTCCAGGGTTAAGCCAGGCGAGGAACAAAAAGTGGTCAGCAAAAGAGCGCCCACCCCGGAAGAAATTTATTCGC
>JAHFBY010000052.1 GCA_023249835.1 Elusimicrobiota bacterium
CCGGGTTGGTCAAAGGCGCTAACTCCCAAGATAGAGCAAGCGACCGCAGTGGCAAATTCCCAGCGGAAGAACTCTGCGCCCAACTGCATGGGCGAGTTGACCGGAATGCGTAGTACGGGCGCGCTTTTTTCTAGAGTTGAGGCTATTTTTTCTAATTTTGGGTCCTGTTTGCCGCTAAAGTAGGTGTAAACAAAAATTCGGTCAGAATCGAACTGCGCGGGTTTGACCCCTTGTTCAAAAGCAATGGGGACGAGTCCCTTATTTTCCTTGCCGCTGCTTTCTGCTAGGAGCTGTTCAATCCATAACGATAAGGAAGCAAGCTCTTTGGGCAAGATTAACGTTACTTTGTTGCGTCCCATGCGCGCAAATTCTCCTAGAGCCGTGCCTAGAAGAAGTCCCGGATTTGATTCTGAGTTGGCGGGGTTTAGGCAGTCGCGCATCATGTTTCTGGCTCCGTTTAAAAAGGCGCGCGGATCTAGTCCAGCCAAGGTCGCGGGCAGGAGCCCAAAGTAAGAGAGGGCAGAAAACCTCCCGCCGATGTCGGGCGGGTTTAAAAAAACTTTGCGGAAGCCCAGTCCCCGAGCCTGTTTTTCCAAATAAGAGCCGGGGTCGGTGATCGCCACGAATTGGGCGCCCTGTTTCTGGGCGCGCGCGAAGAAGTAATGGAAAAAGGTGAGCGGCTCAATGGTTGTGCCGGACTTGCTGGCCACGATAAAAAGTGTTTTTTTAAGATCCAGTTTGCGTTCAAAAGCACGAATCCATTCGGGGTCCGTGCTGTCAAGCATGGAAAGTTTGGGGTATCCTTTTTTCGGTTTTCGAAACAAGACTTGGCGCATCACCTCTCCGGACAAGCTTGATCCGCCCATCCCTAAGAGCGCCACGTCTTTGAACCCGGTTTTGCGGACCTCTTCGGCGAAGTCGAGCAGCTCTTGTTCGCGCGCCTCCATCCACTCCGGCACTTGCAACCAGCCCAAAGAGTTCTGGATCAGGGTCTTGTGGTTGGCTTCTTCTTTCCACAGGGTGGGGTCTTTGACCGCTATGCGTTCGATGAATTTAGCGGACTTAAGCTTAGCCGCGCTCTTTTGCAAGAGGGACCGCCACTGGGGTTTGAGCGTTTTTAAAAACGGGTTTAAATTTTTATCATTCATAAGGTTCACCTTTTAAAAATAATAAGGAATTTTCTTTTTCATATCCTTAAGCTCTTTGCGAAGCTTGAGAATCTCGTCAACCAGAATTTCTTTTTCTTGGAGATGAAGTATGGTTACGTTCAATTCACTGAAATTTTACTTTCTCTATTAGAAAAATGCAAATGAAATATTCCGTCGGCAACTTTAATCGGCTTCTAAGAGATACGACCCCGTAGCACTTTATACAATAATGATGTATACTTCTTATATGCACTGTAAATCGGATACTTTATTTAGATATGCAGAATCTGCGCTAGTCCGCCTTTTTCAGGAAGGGTATTCGGGTCTCTTGCTCGGCCCGCGGCAAACCGGTAAAACAACTCTAATTCAATCTTGTCTAAAAGGAAAAACGAATATTCTGGAGTACCCGCTCCAAAATCCCGGCATTCGTTTGGATTTGGAAGCAAAACCAGAACGCCTGATTGAGCAGGCGCGTGCAGCCCCATCCCAACCGTTGCTTTTTATCGATGAGGCGCAAAAAATTCCCATTCTTTTTGACGCGCTGCAAGTGCTGCTGGACGGCAAAGAAGCCCAAGCTATCCTCACCGGCTCTTCCGCCCGCAAGCTGCGCCGAGGCGGCGCCAATCTTCTTCCCGGACGCCTGAAAAGATTTTATCTAGATCCGCTCCTATGGGGAGAATTGGGTTGGCTGTCTAAAATCAAAAGCTCTATTCGGGAATTGCGCGTGGAGAATGTCAATCCACCCCAGTCCTACTCTCTAGATCAGAGCCTGGTCTTTGGAAGCTTGCCGGGCATTGTACGGTTACCCGAGAAAGACAGGGGGGATTTTTTAAAATCCTACGCTGAAACCTATTTAGAGGAGGAGATCCGAGCTGAAGCGCTGGTCCGTAAAATTGGTTCATTTTCCCGCTTCCTGGAGTTGGCTGCGGTGGAATCCGGAAACAACCCTAACTTCACCAAGCTGTCTAACGAGTCTGGCGTCAGCGCGCACGCCATCCGCGAGTTCTACCAAATCTTGGAAGACACCCTAATTGTTGAACGCGTTGATCCATTTTTAAAGAATGCCCGCAAACGAATCTTGTCTTCTTCGCGATACTATTTTTTTGACACAGGCGTTCGCAATGTTTTGGCTCGGTTGCCGCTGGAGCCCCGAATCCTCAGCGTTCAACGCGGCCCCCTCTTTGAACAAGCCGTCATCCTTGAAATTTCACGCCGAATCCGTACATTGAACCTGAACTACAAAGTCCACTATTGGAGAACCTCCGGTGGAGCGGAAGTGGACTGTGTGCTCGACACTGGAGAAAAAATAATCCCTATTGAAATCAAAAGCTGCTCTCGCGTGGACAAATCCGATGTTAAAGGTCTCCATATTTTCCTCCAAGATTACGCCTCCCTTGCCACCAAAGGCTACGTCATCTTTACCGGTCAACGCCCGGAAAAAATTACCCCTAACATCACTGCTATCCCTTGGAACGAACTCTGAGAAAAAATGCCCTATGAAAAAAGAAGGCGTTGTTTATTCCAGTCTTTGCCTGAGCTGTCTGTACTTGCGCACCGTGAGCACGGCGCGGGGGAGCCAATTCATTTTATGCTTATTGTCCGAAGAGCGTTCCGAATATCGAAAATATCCTCCTCAGCCGGTGTTGGATTGCGAGGGTTATAAAGAGGTCTATGTATGAGCGCGCCAAAAAACTTCAATCCGAGTCTTTCTTGCCGATCCTTTCCTTCATCCTTGACTTGTCATACTTTTGTTCTTTAACATCTTCGGATTCGGGCTCCTTCTCAAGTTCGAGACTTTTTTCCGTTTGCAGCATGAGTTGAAGTTTTTTATTGTTCTGCTCTTCCATGAACGTATTTTTTTCTGTTTCCTGGCCCTGATTGAATTGGTCTACCATGAGGGCGCGCTCGGGCCCGCGGACTTTATCGATTTTCTGGAAAAACTGTTTACGTTTCTTATATTGAATATCCAAAAAACGCTCTTCTTCCACATCAAAGGAATGTTTTTGCAGCCGCAATCTTTTGCCGCCTCTTTTTAGGAAGTGTTTCCATCTTTCATTAAATTCTTGACCGGGTTCGTTTTCAATTAAGGGAGGATCGATAAATTCTTCAGGAGGGCGCGCTGTAAAGGTGTCCGTATCTACCGATCGGAGCGCGGGAGAAAGGTTAAGCGACTGCGGTTGGTTTCCCAACTCAGGTTCAGGAGCGCCGGTCAATGGTGGGGGGGCAGATCCCAATTTGGAGGCAGGCGCTTCCGGCAAGTACTTGTCTTCGGACCCAAAAGCGTGCAGCAGGCGCTCTGGTGTTTTTAGCAAGGTTAGAATAAAAAGGGTCATTGCCAAGATATTGCAGATTCGGTTCATGGTGTCTCCTTGATTTTCTGTTTATTTTTTTCAAATTGGCGCAAAATTTGAATCTTTTTTTGAGGGGTAATATTCAGCGCCGAGTCGGTTGATGAACTTTTTTTCCAATTGTTTTGAAAACGTTGGATCTCTTCTTGTTCGCGATGGGAGCGATATTCTTCCAGGGCGCGGTCTCTTTTTTCTGGAGGCAGGCGTAAAATAGAGTTGCGGAACGCTCGGTCTTGAGGGGTCATATAGTGCTGTTCAATGTGGACTCCAATGGGATCGCGGTTAAGCGTGGAACTGGACGCTGTTGTTGTGTAGGGATTTTGCCCATACAAGCGCAAAACAGCTATGGACGTTAATGTTATCCAAATTAGCGTAAATCTATTCATATCCATTGCCGATTCTGACGCGCACTCTCCAGAAAAGTTGGCCCGAGAAGCCAACCTTTTGGACGCCCCGTTTAAAAATAATCTGATTTTAAAAATTCTACTATTTTTACGTTCCCCTGGCCAGGACTTTTGCGCCTTTCCCGCTGATGTGAGTTTTAGTCTCTGCGGCTCTTAAAGTATGAATCCGCAGTTATCGAAAAGGCCAGAGTTTACGAAATTCAACAGTAACCAATTGATAAAACGATAATTCTCTGGTATAGTATTACTGGAGGTGTTACCTATGTCAATGTTATTTTCTCTTAAAATGAACGATCAGATATATCAGACCGCAGAGAGCATGTTGAGAAAAACTAAAATGTCCAGGAACGCCTATATCAACCGGGCGGTGGATTTTTTTAATCGCATGCAAAAACGCAAGACCCTTGCCAAAGCGTTTAGAATTGAATCGAAAAAAGTCGCGTCTGAAAGTTTGCGCACGCTCCACGCTTTTGAAGCTTTAGAAGACAGCCTTCCTTAAGTCGATGCAGGTACAACGGCAGTATCTATTCTTGGCTGATTTAAACCCAAACATGGGCACCGAGCCGGGAAAGGTTAGGCCGGTCGTTGTATTGCAAAGCAACTTGCTAAATAGCGTTCACCCGTCAACCATTATTTGCCCATTAACTACGAAGGTTTCGCCTGGAGTTCACTTATTGCGGGTACATATCAAAAAAGGACAAGCGGGTTTACCGCACGATTCGGACGTCCTCCTTGATCAAATTAGAGCCATCGATAACCGCAGACTGCTAAAAATCTTGGGAAAATTGCCGGATAGTATTTTTGAGAAAGTATTGGAAAATGTAATGACTGTATTGGATTTGGCAATTTAACCAAAAAAATATTTATGCGGGGAGTTGGGATACTTTAATGGTGGACTCTAAGAGGGTTACCTATTACGAGCCTATGCCAAATAGTTTTTAACCGGGGATGTAACCCTGATTGCCCCGAGCGTTGGAAAGTGGTAGAATGATGATCGATGCCCATACTTTATGCAAATAATCGCTGACCTGCACATCCACTCCTATCTTTCCCGCGCCTGCAGTCCCCAACTGCGTCCGGAAATGCTTTACAAGTGGTGCCAATTAAAGGGGATTACTGTTCTGGCTACAGGAGATTTTACCCACCCCAAATGGATTGCGGAACTTAAAGAAAAACTGGTTCCGGCAGAGCCGGGGCTATTCGCATTGCGTGCGGACTTGGCATAAAAAGTAGATCAAGAAGTGCCGGAATCTTGCCGCGGACCGGTGCGGTTTGTTTTAGGCGTGGAGATCAGTTCGATTTATAAAAAGAACGACCGCGTGCGCAAGATCCATAACTTGGTGTTTGCCCCGTCTTTTGTCGTGGCGGAAAAAATAAATCAGCGCTTGGGCGCCATCGGCAACATCTGTTCCGACGGCCGCCCGATCTTGGGGCTCGACTCCAAAAAGTTGTTGGCTATCCTCTTAGAGATCTCGGATCAAGCCTATCTCATCCCGGCGCACGCCTGGACCCCATTTTTCGCTGTGTTTGGTTCTCAGTCCGGCTTTGACTCCCTGGAAGAATGTTTTGATGATTTGACCCCGCACATCTTTGCCATTGAAACCGGATTGTCTTCCGACCCTGCGATGAATTGGCGGATCTCAGCTTTGGACAACATCACTTTAATTTCTAATTCTGACGCGCACTCTCCCGAAAAGTTGGCCCGCGAAGCCAACCTTTTGGACGCTCCGTTAAGTTACAACGGGGTGTTTGATACCTTTAAGCGCAAGGGAAAAGGAAAGTTTTTAAAGACCTTGGAGTTTTTTCCAGAAGAAGGCAAGTACCACGTGGACGGACACCGCAAATGCAACGTGAGCATGTTGCCGCCGGAAACCATTTGCCGGCAAGGTCTCTGCCCAACCTGTAAAAAGCCTTTGACTATTGGCGTGCTTCACCGCATCGAAAAACTGGCAGACCGTAAAGCGCATGTAAAGCCCAAGGGCGCGCCTGATTTCGAAAACTTGGTCCCGCTTAAAGAAGTGATTGGGCAGACTTTGCAGGTGGGCCCCCAGAGCGTTAAAGTGGATAGGCTTTATCATGAGTTGTTAGAAAAATTTGGCAATGAGTTTTCCATTTTGCGAGAGTTGTCTACGTCCCAACTACAGGCGCAGGGTTACGACCTCTTAGCGTTGGCGCTCTCTAACATGCGGCAAGGAAAAGCCGATCTCCACCCTGGATACGACGGCGAATATGGCGTTATTTCACTTCTCCGAGATAAAGATTTTAAATCCGCTAAAGTCCCTGTCCATGCTTAGCGTTGGGCGGAGCCCAAAAATTTGAGCCCGTGGCTCTGTTTGGTGATGGGCAGTATTCTTGGTGGGTTCGCTCGCTATTGGGCGGCGGGGGCCATGTTGCGATCCGTGGGGTCGAGTTTTCCTTTCGGCACATTGTTTGTAAACCTGAGCGGTTGTTTATTAATCGGATTTTTTGACGTCCTTGCCTCAGAAAAGTTGCGGTTGTCCGCGAACATGCGGATGTTGTTGATGACTGGATTTTGTGGCGCTTTCACTACGTTTTCTACTTTTATTTTAGAGACAGCCCATTTGCTTAAAGACGGGCAATCCCTGCGCGCTACTGCAAACTTTTTGCTCAGTTGTGTTTTAGGATATTGTTTATATCGCGTCGGCGCTTCTTTTGGACGGTGGGTTTAGAAATGGTGAAACGTTGTGGTTGGTGCGAAGTCGATGAGCTTTACCGCGACTATCACGATCAAGAGTGGGGCGTTCCCGCGCAAGATGATCGATTGCTCTTTGAATTTTTAATCTTAGAAGGCGCGCAAGCGGGTTTAAGTTGGCATACCGTATTAAGGAAAAGAGAAAACTACCGCGCGGCTTTTGCCCAATTTGATCCGGTTAAAGTGGCGCGTTTCACCCCGGCCAAGGTCCAGTCGCTGTTAAAGGATCCCGGCATCATTCGCAACCGGTTAAAAGTGGCGTCCGCGGTTCGCAACGCCAAAGCATTTTTAGAAGTGCAAAAAGAGTTCGGCAGCTTTTCCCGCTACCAATGGCAATTCGTAGATGGACGAGTGATTCAAAACCGCAGGCGGTCGCTCGCGGAACTGCCCGCGCGCACGCCGGAATCCGATCGCATGAGCGCCGACATGAAAAAAAGGGGATTTAATTTCGTTGGCTCTACCATCCTTTACGCGCACATGCAGGCTGTCGGCATGGTGAACGACCACCTGGTGAGTTGTTTCCGTTACCCGGAACTGGCGCGAAAAAAAAATAATTTAAATTAAGTATTGACATATTTTTTAAGTATGGTATAATAATAGTAGTTGTAAGAATGAAGAGCAGATGTACATGAAATCCTTAAAATAAACTTTGATATCGTGTGGCTCGTTCGAGATACACGATTTTTTTGTTTTTGGACATGAACTCAACTTCAAAATAAAAACTTACACGTTAAAGAGGAAGAACTATAATGAAAGGTACAGTAAAGTGGTTTAGCGATCAAAAGGGTTTTGGATTTATCACCCCGGAAGACGGATCAAAAGATGTGTTTGTCCATCATACAGGGATTCAGATAGACGGTTTCAAGACCTTGTCCGAGAATCAGCAAGTTGAGTTTGACACGGTTGATTCCGAAAAAGGCCCCAAAGCCACAAACGTTCGCCCATTGAAGTAAATTCGGCTTTTAGTCGGATTGACTCGAGATAGCCCCTTGCATTAAACCGCATGGGGCTTCTTATTTATAGGTAGCAATTATTTAACTAGATGATCACTATCCTTGATATTCACAAAAATTTTGGCCGTCAAGAGTTGTTCAGGGGCGCTTCGCTCCAGATCAATCCTAAGGATCGTTACGCCCTGGTAGGCAAAAACGGCGCAGGTAAATCCACGCTCATGCGCATGCTGTTAGGGGAAATGGAGCCGGACCAGGGGGAAATTCAGATTCGGCGCGGTTTGGCCATTGGCTATTTACCGCAGGAAAATGCGGATTTTGCGGAAAAAACAGTATTGGAAGAGGCCTTGGCTCACCATGAAGATCCAGACGGGAAATATACCTCTAAAGCCAAGTCCATTTTAATGGGTCTGGGTTTTCGAATCTCGGATTTTGACCGTGAGATGAAAGCTTTGAGCGGCGGTTGGGCCATGCGCGTGGCCATTGCCCGCCTGCTTTTGCAGGAACCGGACCTCTTAATGTTAGACGAGCCCACCAACCATTTGGATTTGGATTCTCTGTTATGGTTTCAGGAGTATTTAAAAAACTACATCGGCGCCATCTTTTTAATTTCCCATGACCGCAACTTTATCAACACGGTTTGCAACGCGATCGTGAACGTTGAGGACGGATACTTAAAGCCCTATTACGGCAATTACGACTATTTCCTTTCTGAACGCAAAATTCAGCGCGAGCGATTGGAGGCGGCCTACGCGGCGCAGCAGAACGAAATCGAAGAGATGCAAGAGTTTATCAACCGCAACCGCGCCCGCGCCTCAACGGCTAGCCGCGCGCAGAGCGTGATCAAGCGTCTGGAGAAAGTAGTGCGGATCGAGCTGCCGGAAGAGTC
>JAHFBY010000391.1 GCA_023249835.1 Elusimicrobiota bacterium
GATAGGCCGCGGTATTGGCGAATCGTATCGAACCGGTCGGCGCGCCCGGTCAAGAGCTTATGGCCGTAGGCCTGATGGCCGGTGTCAAAAATAATTTTATCCTTCGGAGCGTTAAAAACATAATGCAGCGCTGTGGTGATTTCCGTAGCGCCCAGGGAAGCGCCCAGGTGTCCGCCTTTTTGCGAAACCACTTCCAAGATTTTATCCCGCATTTCTTTACAGAGTTTAGGTAAATCCTCTTTTTTTAAGGACTTCATATCGGCTGGTTTTTTTATTTTTTCTAACAATCCCATAACGATTTTCTCCAGTGTCGTAGTTTAAAATTTAGTTCGATCTCGCAATGATGTAGTCTGCAAGTTCGGATAAAACTTGAGATTTAGAACCAAAACTATTCAGCTCCGCTTTTGCGTGCGCTACTAAGGAACGCGCTTTGCGTTTGGACTCTTCCAGCCCGTAAATGGCCGGATAGGTCAGCTTGCGATTGGCCTGATCCGATCCTTTTTTTCCAAGCAGTTTTTTGTCCCCGGTGATGTCTAAAATATCATCTGCGATCTGAAAGGCCAATCCAATGCCTTCCGCATAGCGCTCTAAACGCTTAACTTCTCGCGGACGGGCGCTCGCCAAATAAGCTCCGGCCAATAGGCTGCTTTTGATCAAGGCCGCGGTTTTGCCGCGGTGGATGGCGTTCAGTATTTCAATCTGTTTTTTGCGGGGGTGGCGAAACCATTTTCCCTCCCCCATTTCAATATCAACAACTTGCCCACCCACCATGCCGGCGAATCCTGCGCCTTGGGCCACGGTTTCCACGACTTGTGGGATCAAGCCCGCTGAATTCACCATTTTACTATTTTTTGCAATCAGATGGAAGGCATAAGTGAGCAAAGCGTCGCCGGTTAAGATGGCGATTGCCTCACCAAAGACTTTATGGCTGGTGGGCTTGCCCCTCCTCAGGTCGTCATCGTCCATAGCCGGCAAATCGTCGTGGATCAGAGAGTAAGTGTGGATCATTTCTAAAGCGCACGCCGTGGGCAGCACTTTGGATCCGCTTAATCCGCAGATTTCAGACCCAGCGATCACCAGCACCGGACGCAGTCGTTTGCCGCCGGCAAAGATCGAGTAACGCATGGCTTTATGCACGGATTGGGGGGCTACGTTTTCTTTTGGTAAATAATGGTCCAACGCTTTATTTACCTTTGCGGTCCAACGTTCAAAATAACGGGCAAGTTGGGGAGTCACCAGTTTGACCTAAAATGGAATTTCGTCGGTTTCCGTTTCCGTGGGCTCATTGGCTTCGCCCGTTGAAAAAGTTTCCGCGGTCCATTTTCCACTGGCGCCCTTTTTAGTGAGCAGTTCTACTTTTTTCTTTGCTTCTTCCAGTTTGCCGGAACAAGTGCGGTAGAGCCCAATCCCTTCTTCATAGAGAGCCAGCGACTCTTCCAGGGGCACGTCCCCGTTTTCCAGTTTTTCTACGATCGTTTCCAATCTTTTTAAGGAATCTTCAAACTTTATATTCTTTACCTCAACTGAAACTTCTTTCTTACTCATGAACACCCTCCGGGATTTCTGTCGCTTGAACTAACGCTCTGACTTCTCCTGCGTGCAGTTTAATGCGTATGGAATCGTTTTTACAGACGTCTTGCGCGGATTTTAGAATTTTTCCATCTTTCAACGACCAGGCGATGGCGTATCCGCGCGCAAGTACGGCTAAAGGCGAGAGCGCTTCCAGCTTTCCGGCCCCAGCGAGCAGTTGGTCTTTAAACCTGGCCAAGCGTTCTTGTTCGGCGCGGTTTAACTTTTGCAGTTCAAGTTCCAGATATTTCGTTCTTTCATCTAAAATGGATTTGGGAGAGAACAAAGATATTTTGGAATACATCAATTGGACTGTGGCGCCCTTGCGTTCCAAGAGCGCGTTAAAAAGTTGATTTAATTTTTCTTGAGCGTAGTCCAGGTTTTGCGACTGTTGGTCTAAAATTTCTTGAGGACGGGAAAAGATGGAGGAACGAATAATCCCTTTTAACTTTTCGCTGATAAAATTGAAGGTGGACTGAATATTTTGGTCTAACCGTTTTAAAGCGTTTAATAGTTGAGCCTGCAATTCTACCTTATTTTTTACCACGAGTTCGGCCGCGGCCGAAGGAGTGGGCGCGCGCAAATCAGCGACAAAATCAGCGATGGTAAAATCGATTTCGTGTCCCACACAGGAGATTACGGGAATTTTTGAGCTGGCGATCGCGCGGGCAACGACCTCTTCGTTGAACGCCCAGAGATCTTCAATCGAGCCGCCGCCGCGGCCAACCAGGAGCACGTCAAAATCCGGGTAATTTTCGTTTAAATATTCAATTCCAGCCGCAATCTCTTCTTTGGCGCCTTCTCCTTGCACTTTGGCAGGATAGATCAGGATGTGCACGTTAGCGAACCTACGGTTGATCACGGTGAGCATATCTTTAATGGCCGCGCCCGTAGGGGATGTGACCACACCGATCTTTTGCGGTAAAGGAGGGATGGGTCGTTTGCGTTCTTGGGCAAAGAGCCCTTCGGCTTCCAGTTTCTTTTTGAGCTGTTCAAAGGCAAGTTGTAAGGCTCCTGCGCCTTTGGGTTCGATCCACTGAGCGATCAATTGAAAACGTCCGCGCTGCGGGTAGAGCGAGGCCCG
>JAHFBY010000392.1 GCA_023249835.1 Elusimicrobiota bacterium
TTGGCGACCTTGCGTTAAAATCAAAAATTAGAGATTTATTGCTTGACTCTGAGGTCTATTTGCAGGAAGCGTCGGGATCTAAAAACGTATTTTACCAAATGGAGAAAGAGCGGTTCGACCTGGTGATCTGTCATGAGGTACAGGCAGACTGCGTTATGGAAGATTTCTTGCGCGCGGTAAAGCGCAAATATCAGGAACAATCAATATTAGTCATACTTGAACGCCACCAAATGGCGCGCGCCGTTTCATTGATGCGCGCCGGAGCATACGATTGTATGGAACCGGAATTTGGCGCCATTGCTTTTGGAGGCGTGATGCGTAAAGGTTTAGAACGTTCGGAAAATCTTTCCGGAACAATAAATACCAATCCGCGTTCGCGCTGGAAGAATCCTTGGTTTTGGATGGCAGTGTGTTTAGGGGCAGCTTGTTTGGTTAGCGGAGGGCTATACTTGCGGTGGCAATTGCAGCGGGAGCTGGCAATTGCGCGACTTACAAAATTAGAGTTGGAAAAGGAGTACCTCCTACCTTATAAACATCCTTCCGGAATACAGTTTGACGGACGTTTCTTTTGGATTGCGGATTGGTTCACCCAATCCGTTTATAAACACGATCCGGATAAAAATTTTGAGATCGTGGATATATTTCATTTTTCCGATACCAACCCAGTGGGCATAGCGCAGGCCGGGACCGTGTTGTGGTTGGTTTCAAGTTCAGGATTTTTGGAAAAAAGAATGATGGATGAAAAACTATCCTTGGCGGGGAAATCCAGTTCGCCTGGACCCTACCCTTCCGGAATTGCCTACGACGGCGGTTTTCTTTGGTCTTCGGATTTAAAGGAAAAAAAGGTATACAAGCATGCTTCAGATCAAAATATGACAGTTTTGGAGATTTACCCTTATCCCGGGGACGCGCCCGTGGCGCTATTTTGGAAAGATGATCATTTATGGAGCGTAGACGGAGTGCGCAAGACATTGTATCGTCACCGGATGGAAGGTTCTACGCTATTGATCGACGCTGTTCAGCAATACGATCAGTATCGTAACGCTGGTTTTAATTTGGTGGGGGCCACTTTTGACGGCAGCCGTTTTTGGTCCTTAACTGAAAATCCCAGCCGGGTCATTCGGCATGGCCGCCAGCCTGAGCCAAAGGGCCGGGAGAACCCAACTGAGCCATGAGCGCGAGCGAAGAGTTTCGTAAATTCCATCGCCTCATGACTTCTCTGCCGGTTGGCTTAGAGTTCACTGAAGGACCGCTATTAGAGGCTTGGGGCCGGATCCGAAACCTTTCGGTGGGCGGCTTGGAAATTGAAACTCATTTCCCGATTAAGCGCGCGCAAAAAGTTTATTTAAGTTTTTACATTGAGGACCACTACCATTTTGAACATTCGCCCGCCCGGATCATTTGGATAAAAATTCAAGAGCACCAATATAGCGCGGGCATCTCATTTGAAGAAAACGTGGACCGCGCCCACTTGCGCGACGCCATGGTCTTTTTGGTCAACCGGATTTAGAGGAAATGCAGTGTTTTCTGTAACCCTGTCCAAACATTTACTATAATTAAGTTTCTTTATGACTCCTAAAACTGCTCATCCGGCGCTCGTGCCTAAAACGCAAGTGGTCTTGCTCTTTCCCTTTGATTTGGGACTAGAATTGGATTTCGCCGACCAGGAGACGCGCACTATCGTGCAGGAAGTGTCAACCCACCAACTGCCGGCAATTACTTTTGCGGGTAAAATGTATTTGAACGGGAAAGCGGAGTCTCATCTCTACCGGTTCGGCGTGGGCATCATCCAGATCACTTTTGAGGTGGATTCAGATTTAAACGATTGCGTCAGCATTGCCTGCAACGCTGAACGCATCAGTATCGGCAAGATCCTTGTGTCGGAATGGTGTCAGTCCCGGGTGGATGAACTGATCAAGCGGGGCCAAGAGTTCGCGGTCCATAAATATGATCTGCGGTTAAAGGAATCGGAAATTTTTCCGGTTTTTTTGATCAACCCCTCGCGCATTGGTAACGCCGACACCTTCATCCGCGAAAACATCAAGGCCCTTTATGGGATCGTTTTGGGCGAACCGCACTTTGATCGGTTGTCGGACTTCGTTTTTCAGCGTGAACCGCTGGGCAATTTCGGCTACTATGAAAACGAAATTATCCTTTCCAAGCGGTTTGGGGCGGTCATCTCCTCTTCGGAGGCGGACACGGTCTTGGAGTTGATCTCGCTCGCCTTTGCCCAGTATTGGAGTTTAAAATCTTATGACTTTGTTTTGGCCAGCGAAGTGGAAAACGCTAAAAAACTTTTGGAGCAGTTGCCGCCCTATTATAAGTTCTGGCAGATCTTGCAGCATTACCAGCTTTTTTCCACTGAGGCGATCAATTTCGGCAAAGACAAGCTCTCGATCGTGGATTCCCTCTACAACGTTTCCATGAACATCCCGCGCGTGGAGTCGGATTGGCATTTGCGCGGCCTCTATAAAGACGTGGCCAAAGTTTTCAACATTGAAGAGCTGTACAAAACCGTGGAGGTCAAACTGGACCGCGTGGAAGAGTCTTATAACTCGGCGCGCGATTTCCTCTCCACCAACTTCTTCATCATCTTAGACGTCATCTTTTTCCTCTGGCTGGCTTGGGGCATTTTCGACACCATCATCCTCAT
>JAHFBY010000393.1 GCA_023249835.1 Elusimicrobiota bacterium
GCGCCAACGCGATTGATTACAGCGGCTACCCGGACTGCCGCCCAAAATATTTGCGCGCCATGGAAAAAGTGGCGCAACTGGGAACCGAGTCCGGAGATCAGGGCCAAAAAATAAAAATCCTGGCCCCGTTGGTTCGTCTGACCAAAGCCCAAATCATTCGCCTGGGAATGAAACTAGAAGTGCCCTACCTTTGGACCTGGTCCTGCTATGCAGGCCAAAACCGCCCCTGTAGGGAGTGCGACAGCTGTATCTTGCGGGAAAAAGGATTTAATGAAGCGGGGCTAAGGGATCCGGCAAATCGCTATTAGATTATTTTACCTTCCCACAAGCGCTCCAGGAACTGTCTCCACGGCATCAAGTGTATTTTACCCTGGATCCGTTCCATTTTTTCATTGCAAACGACAAGAGCTCTTTTCGGGCGGTATTCCTCTGCGAACAGATGAATGGACTTGAGTTCAGAAGGGTCTACCCGCTGCGCGCCCTTCACTTCTAGGGCGACCTCGCCTGAACCTAAAATGAAATCAACCTCATGACCGGATTTAGAGCGCCAAAAACGAATATCAAACAATTTTTCAGAATAGGCGCTGTAAGCCTTAAGTTCCGTCCAAATAAAATGTTCAAAGGCCCTGCCGAATTCCATGCCTTTTTCATCTTCAAGGGTCCTTTTCTGCAGCGCTCCGGCCACTCCTAAATCAAACAGATAAAACTTAGCGGCCTTTGTAACTACGTCACGGGAGTGTCGTACTTGATAAGGTTCAACCAAGCTCGCCAATAGGGTGTCCGTTAAAATTTGAAAATATTCTTTCACTGTTTTAGCGTCAATCCCGCAGTCCCTGGCGATGTTAGAATAGTTCACCAGTTCCCCATGAGTGAAACGCAAAGCGTCAAAGAAGCGGGAAAACGCCGGAAGGTTTCGAACCAAACCCTCCGCAAACACCTCTTCTTTAAGATAATCCTGAACATAGCTGTGCAAAGACTTTTTACACTCCTGCGCGGATTGGAGGTAGTGCAAGGGGATGGTTCCTTGATTTAAAATCCGCAATAGGTCGTCCTCCTTAATTTCGTTCCACACTAAAGGAAACATTTCATACCGCCAAGCCCTGCCGCCCAGCAGGTTTGCAGCCCCGCGTTTAAGTTTGCGGGCACTGGAACCGCACAGGATGAAGCGCAGCCCTTTATTTTCTATCAACCAGTGCACTTCGTCCAGCACCGCAGGGACTTTTTGCACTTCATCCAATATAATCGGGAGCGCTAGTTTGTCTTTAGGTTTTGCCAATAGTTGCTCGCGCAACAATGCCGGGTTCTTTGTAAAGTCAAAGAATATATCCGTGTTTAAAAAATCATACACCAAACTCCTGGAAAAGCGCTCTTTAAGGTAAGTAGACTTTCCTATTTTTCTAGGCCCCCAGAGGAAAGCGGTTTGATGCCGGGGAAGCGAAAGGCTCAATATTCGGGAAATAGATTTAATGGAGTATACTCCTAAAAAGTCATTCTTTTTAGGAGTATACTCCATATTTATCTACTTTTCAAGGCGGGCGTTAAAAACCCATGAAAACAGCAGATTAGATTGCGGCGAAAAACCCGGCTTTTCACCGAAATCTAATTATTTATGGTTTAGAGGGCTCGGTCATGGGACAAGATGAAGCTTTAGACATTGGGCACGTCATGGCGCCCATACCCATTCCGCCTCGTTTATTGCACATGCCGCCGGACCCCATTAAGAATCCGATGATCCATCCAATAAGAATAAGTCCAATCGCGCCGATCACTTTTACCCAACAGCAGCATTTTTTTGGCTGACAACACTTTTCCGATTGACAACACTTTCCTGAATCTTCCGCTTTATTTTCTTCCATATAACCTTCCCTCCTTAAATATCCAACTTACTTATATCCTAACTCATTTTAGGGCATTCGCCAAGACTTATTATAGCTTGACCCTGAACCGCACGTGCACGCGTAAAGAAGGTTCGTTAAAACCTTCGGGCAAAGGGGGCAGCGGATTGGCAGCTTCCACGGCGCGCTGCGCCGCCCGGTCAAAAATATCATTTTTAGAGCTTTCCTCCACCGCTATATCCGTTAAAGAACCGTTCTTTTGGATGGTGAAGGTCACTTGGGTATAAATGTTTTGGTTAAAACCCGAACGCACGTTCCAAAAACTGTCTAACTTTTGTTTGACGCTTGTGACGTACCAGGTGTAGGGAAAGTTGCCCATGCTGCCGCTAAATCCACCGCCCGAATTGGAGTCGCCAATGCCCAACCCAACTCCGCTTTCCGTGCCGGGAATAACGGATGTGCCTTGGCCATTGATCATCCCGCGCACTGGCGCTGCCGGAACCGAAGGAATCGGAATCTCAGAGGTCTCAACCTCTTTCACTTTTTCACCAGGTTTTTTTGTTGATTTCAGCAAAAGGTCTTCTTGGGGATTGACGTACTTAACGGTTTCCTTAACGGGTGTGGGAAGCGCTGCAGGCGCCGGGGTGTTGATCGTTGCAGTAGCTCTAGCGCTACTGCGCAGGCTGGGCCCGCCGCCCAGGAAATCCACAGTGTACTGAATGGGCGGAGCAGGCTTAAAAATGGAAAAAATAACGATTAAGGATAATAAAGTGATGTGCGCGAATAAGGAGTACGAAAGGTACCTGGTCA
>JAHFBY010000394.1 GCA_023249835.1 Elusimicrobiota bacterium
CGTTGGAACATTTTTTTATTGCCAACGAAGGGAGCGCGCGCGGAAATAAATCTCCGGCTTCCATGGCCAAGCGCCGGATAGCCTCCAAGCTAAAACCCGACTCATGCGCGCCTAAATTCCCGCTACTTAAAACGCGTAAGTTCGCCAAACATTGGGACAACTCTTTATTTTCAGAGGCGGTCATCAACCCCAAATGGCGTTCCGGAATCTCCACCTTGGCATCGCGGAAAAGCGCTCCTAAAACCGGCAGGCCCGTATAGTACCGCACCGATTCCTCCACCAACTGCAAATGGCGCGCGCTGCCCACTTTGTTTAAGATCACTCCCGCAATCTTTACCTCCGGATCAAAAGTTTGAAACCCTTTTACGATCGCAGCCGCGGAACGCGAAAGGCTTTGGGCATTCAACACCAAAAGCACGGGCGCGTTCAAAAGTTTGGCCATTTGCGCGGTGCTGGCTAAATCGTCTTGGCTGCCAAACCCGTCGTAAAGGCCCATGACGCCTTCAATGATAGACAGCTCCGCAGATCGCGCCTTCTGAACAAAGAGCGCTTGCGCAGTTTCGGGGCCGCACATCCAAACGTCCAAATTGTGCGAGGGCCGGCCCGTGGCCACGGCATGGTAACTGGGATCAATATAGTCCGGCCCCACTTTAAAGCCCTGCACGGTTAAACCCGCGGCTCTAAACGCAGCCATCAGCGCCAAGGTGACTGAGGTTTTCCCCGCACCGCTCTGCGTGCCCGCAATCACAACGCGCGGGAACTTCACGGCTGAAAAACCCCATCAAAAAAAACGCGCGCGGCCATGACCGCTAAAAAAAAGAGCAGAGAGGCAGCGTACATAATCCGGGTCGCCTGGGCAATGTTTTCCCGGTTCAGTGGCGCAAACGCAGATCCAAGCTTGGGAGTTTGTACGGCCACGCCTTGATAAAAATTGGTTCCGCCCAACTCTATGCCTAAAGCGCCGGCCATGGCCGCTTCCGGAATTCCGGAGTTGGGCACGGGTGAATTTTTTCCCTCCCGCCAAGCTGCGCGCCAGGAGCGGACGGCAGAAAAACCGGTCAAGCCTGCGGCCAGCGGAAAGAGGAATCCGGTGATGCGCGCTGGCAGCCAATTAACCCAGGTATCGATCTTGGCCGCAGCCTTACCAAACTGGATATAGCGGGCGTTCTTGTGCCCGATCATGGAATCTAAAGTGTTGATGGTCTTATAAGTCAAAGCCAAGGGCGCGCCGCCTAAAAGCGCGTAAAAGAGCGGGGAAAGGATTCCGTCTACGCTATTTTCCGCAATGGTTTCAACCGCGCCGCGCACCACCTCCGCCGCATCCATATCTTGGGTGTCCCGGCCAACAATATAGGAAAGCTTTTGCCGCGCAAGGGGCAAATTTTCTGCTGCGAGAGCCTCTGCCACCCAACGGCTCTCCACCGCTAAATCTTTGGTCGACAAACAAGTGTAAATCAAACCGATCTCCACAACCCAACTCAAGGTTGGTAAAACATCGGCCAAAACCATAAGCAATAAATGGACTCCGACGTAAACGCCCGCGCACAAACATAATGTCAATAAGAGCCCGCCTGCGAACTCAGACTTAAACCATCGCCGGAAATCGCTTTCCCCGCGTTCTATCAAGCGTCCGATGATCCGGACCGGATGGAGAAACCATTGGGGATCGCCCAAGATCAAATCCAGCAAATAGGCTGCGCTCAGTTTGAGGTGAAAAAATTCCATTCTATATTTGTAAAATTTCGTCCAATAACGAAAGGTCGATGTTTCCCGCCACGGACTGGGCCAAACGGTCCAGATCTCGGGCGCGGTTTGAAACCGCAGAGTCCGGGCCGGACGCGGGCAAACCAGAACGAGAGCGCAAAAAATCTAGGAAATAACGGCGAAAAGGATCGGAATCAAACAAGCCGTGGATATACGTTCCCCCCACCCAACTTTTGAGACCCTCACCTTGCTCCAAAGTGAGACCATCCCAATCTTCTACGCTACGCCCGAAACGTTCAGTCACTTTAAAAAAAGGTTGGTGCCCATCGCGGCCTTGAGTGCATCCCATGTGGATTTCATAACCCTCAATTTCAATGCCCGTGGCCAGGTGCACGGCCTTGACCTGGGCGGTGGTTTTTTCGTCGCGAAAAACCGTAACCGTGGGCAATAGGCCCAAACCTTCGCATTCGCTTAAACTTCCCTCCACTCCCTGCGGATCCAAAATCCGTTCCCCTAACATTTGATAGCCGCCGCAAATGCCCAACACCGGAACCCCGGCCCGGACCAAGCGCTGGATGTAGGGAACAAAACCCAAATCCCTTAAAAATTTTAAATCCGCCATGGTGCTTTTTGATCCCGGCAAGATGAAGAGATCCGGAAGCGCGTGGCGGTCCGGCGCTTTAAGGTACTGCACCCGCACCCCTTTTTCCCTGGCCAATGGCGCAAAATCCGTAAAATTGGAGATGCGCGGAAATTCCGCCACTTGGATCCATAACGACTGAGGACCAGCGCCTTTCCATGCGCCAGGATCGTTCAAAGCCATAGAATCTTCCTCGTCCAAAGAGTGGTTCGCCAAATAGGGCAAGACTCCGAGAATTTTTTTGCCCGTGCGCCGCTGGATCCACTCCAGCCCCGGATCCAATATTTTTTTGTCCCCGCGA
>JAHFBY010000395.1 GCA_023249835.1 Elusimicrobiota bacterium
AAAAAATTGTTGCTGACCGAGTCAAAATGGTCCAACCGCTCGCCATAGACGCGGAGGTGGTGAGACTTCTTTTGATAGGTTAGCGCTGCCGAAGAATTGAAATTTCTCACCACGCGGTTAAAATCTTCGCGAAAAAAATCATTGGGAAACGCGTCGTCAGAAAGTTGGTTAATGTTGGATTGAGCGACTAATGAAGGCGCGAGCTCCTGCCAATGATAAAGCCGAGCGTTCCAGCGCTCGCGATCAAGAACGCGATCAGAGATTCGGTAAACGTAAAGGCTCCCTTTGCCCCGCGTGCCCCAATAGTAGCTCACTTCTCCGCCCGTGCCAATGCCGCGTTTAGCCAAATAATCGATGTAGGCGCGCGCATAAGTTTCCTCTCCCACCGGGTAACCCCAAACCGTGCGCGCAAAAACGCCTTCGGACTGATTTTGGCCGGGGAACGATTGAAAAGCCAAATGCTTTTCGCCTAAGGGATGGTAATAGTAAGGCAAATAAAAAACCGGCACCGGCCCCAGCCAAAAAAGCGAGTGCAGCACGGTCATCCTTTTGTTCGGTAAAATATTGATGCGGTAACCGTAAAGGTGATACGTTGAAAGGTTCGCGCCGCAAGTTGTCAGTTGAGATTTTTCCAATACGATATTGCCCAAACTGTCTCGCGCCACTTTCTTTGCGGCGAACACAAATGGACCGAAAGACCCTTCCGCGTCCACCAGTTCCGCGGACTTTTCCTGCGCGTCATAACTAAGGGAACGGGAACGGATTTCGTTTTTTAAATTGTCTGTAAAACGGACAAAGCCGGAAGCCTGGAGGCTGCGGCTGGGTATATTGAACAAAGCATAATCAGAATGAAACGTATATGAGCTTTGCAAAACCCGGACGTTGCCGCTGGCAATAATAACCTGACCGCTTTCCGCATATTCCAAAGCGTCGGCTTCAAAATCAATGGGCACAGGCTCCGCGCTCACCGCGCCATAAACCGGCGCCCAAAAAATGGACCCGATCAGAAAAATCCAGGCTAGGAATAATTTTTTTTGATCAATCACAAGTCTCTTACTGGCTTGCCAATAAAGCGGCGCCCACCACGCCCAAGCGTTCATCATATTGAGAAATAGTCAATCGAACATGTTTTGCTGGAACCAAAAACGCGCGCTTAGCCAGCTCGCGGCGCGTTGGGTCCAGCAACAACTTTCCAACTTTAGACACGCCGCCGCAAAGAACGATCCTGTCCGGATTAAACAAATTGACCAAGTTGGCAAGAGCTGCGCCTAAGTGTTCTCCAGACTCTTGCCATAAGGCAACAGCAAACGCATCTTTGCGGTGTGCCGCCCGGGCGATAAGTTTAGGTGTAATCTTTTTTTTGCCGTTTGCCGTTAAGCGCAAAAGTTCAGGGGACAAACCTCGGTCCATTCCTTCTTCCGCGCTCAAAGTTAGACCCCAAGCGCCCAACATGCTTTCCAAACACCCTAAGTTGCCGCACTTGCATTTGCGTCCATTAAATTGAATGCTCATATGGCCAAACTCTCCGGCCGATCCAGTGCTGCCCCGATAAAGTTTCCTACCCAAAATCACGCCGCCGCCCACTCCCGTGCCCAAAGTCAAGCAAAGCAAGTTTTGGCAATTGCGCTTTGCGTCCAAACAATAGGCTCCCCAAGCCGCGCAGTTAGCGTCGTTATCCAAAATAACCGGCATGCCCAAAGCTTGACAAAGAGGCGCCGACACTCTTACGTTTTTCCATCCGAGGTTAGGAGAAAAACGCACTACGCCTTCTACCTGGTCAACGTCTCCGGCAATGCCCATTCCAACTCGCTCCACTTGCGTCACTTCATTTTTTTTTAAAAAGGTTAGGACCGCTTTAGCGATATCGCGCAAAGCGCGTTCCTCTTTTTGTTTAAAGTTAATGGGCGCTAACGTCCATTTAAAAATTTCGCCGCCCGGTTTCACCAACGCTACCTTAAGATTGGTCCCGCCGCAGTCAATGCCCAAACTTAATTTTTGATTATTTTTCAATGCGCGCCCCTCCTTTAAGAAATTCGCCCAACATATAAAATGACCCCGTAGCCAACACTCTTTGCGGGCGGTCCAGAGTTTCCAACCGTTTTGCCAGATCGTTCATAGAAACAAACGTTTCCGTCTGTAAATTCTTTTTAACTCTGGAAAAATACCGCTGGATCACTTTGGGGTTAGCCGAGCGCGAATTTTGGATGCGCGGAATGAGCGCTCGCTTGATCTTTAATCCTCGCGCTAAAGTCCGAACCATTTTTCCAATCGCCTTATCTGCTAAAGCGCTGAAAATCAAAAGTGTTTCTTGCCCGCCAAAGGGTTCCAACTGAATTGATTCCACTAGGCGCTGCACTGCGCCCGGGTTATGCGCGCCGTCTAAAAGTAAAGGCGCAGACCATTTTTTAGTAACCAAACGCTTCTGTTCAAAGCGTCCGGCTAAACGCACATTCTTTAATCCTACACGAAAAGACGCCTCGCTGATAGACCAGTTTTTAACCCTCAACTCTCGAACTACTGCTAAAACCAGACTTAAATTTTCTCTTTGGTATTGCCCTTTAAGCGAACAGTGGCGACTGGCGCGGTCTAGTTCAGGACAAGGGGCGGCGGGGCTGATCACTCGCAATGGAACGC